>WQYS01000128.1 GCA_009781125.1 Acidobacteriaceae bacterium
ACGCTGACATTCAGCGATGGGAGGCTCTTCGGAGCCTCCCTTTGTTCGCCGATCATGATTTACACGATTGTTGTCCGGGGCTAACCATTTCTCAGCGGGGGGACCACGTAAGGAAGTTATGGGAGAGTCAATCTTGCGCACCAGTTACCTGCGGGAAGCCGTGGCACATAGGGGTACGCCTAAAAAGCATACTCGCGTCTCAGACACAATCGGAACATCTTCGCAGAGTCGAATAGGTAAACATAGGAAGCGATCTCGGATCTTTGACAATCGATTACAACGACGGCGCTTTGAGATGAAAGCGATTGCTCCAGTCAGTCTAATCGCACGATAAAAGGAACGGCCCCGGTTACGTGGATACTCGCGGCGGCGGCAATAGCGTTCTGATGACTCGGAACCGCCGGATGAATGCGAACCCAATAGCCTGTCGGACCGGAAAACTCCATTACCCTGGCTTTGGCGTAGCGGCGAACCAGAGCGTTCTTGAGCCGGAGGGCATCCTTTTCGTGCTGGAAAGCTCCGATCTGGACACACCACTTTCCGCCAGGCATGGCTCCTGGACGCGGCGCGGGAAACCAGGCTTCGATGCGCACCTTGGCCACGCCCTGACTGTACGTGCCAATCGCTATGGCTGCGGCCTTCGAGAGATCGAGGATGCGCCCCTGCACAAACGGGCCACGGTCGGTGATCTTCACCATAGCCGACTGGTTCGTCGCCAGGTTGGTCACCCGCGCCATCGTCCCCAGAGGAAGCGTCAGGTGCGCGGCGGTCATGGCGTTCTCGTCGTAGACGGAGCCGTCGGTCCCTCTTCGTCCTGAGTAAGGAGGCCCGTACCAACTGGCGAGTCCAGTCTCGACCAGATCAGGCTTGCGGCGGATATCCGGCGGCAGAGGCGCCGGAACCGCTGGTGACGGTTTTGAACTTGCTGTTTTTGAACCCGAAGCCGGGTGTGGCGTGCTGGTAACGGGCGGCGGCGGCGGGGCAGCGCGTGTCACGACCCGCTTGTGACAGCCAGCCGACGTCATGGTCAACACGGCCACCAGAACGGTCACGGGATAAACAAGGTATGTGCGAGCCATCAGAGTCATCGCCAAAACTCACGCCTTGCCGTAGATTACCGGTATATGGCCGCGAACTCCCGGCGTTCTCGGCAGGAGAAACGAAAAGGTTATCAGCTTTCAAAAAAACGGGTTGGGTTCGGACTCAACCCAAGCATCCCCCCCACTCATGCCGCGATAAGAGTCGCCGCGGCGACCATGAATAGGGCACCCGTTTCATTTCACTCATTTAAAAGAAACATCCCACCGGCGAGCCAGCGGGATGTTTCATAATCAGAAGCGCGATTAGTCTAGTCGCACTTCAGCATGGGCTTCATCTTGTCAAAGGCATCGGATGCGGTCTTGCAGGCGCTTTCCAGAGCGGCCTTGTCATAGTTGGCGGCTGAAAGCTGCTGCGACCAGGTGGCCTTCGACTGCTCGATAGCCTGTGCAGCCTGGGCAAACTGCGGACCGGCCTTCTTGTAACATGCGGTTGCCTTGTCCAGGTAATCCGAGCATACCTGCGGCAGAGCGTTGGCTGCCGTCGAGGCAGCGGGCTGCGAGGCGGCAGGCTGGTTCTCGGCTGCGGGTGTTTCCGACTTCTTGCATCCTGCTGAAAGAGCAAGGACACCGATCATTGCACAGAACAGAAATTTACGCACTAAATCATTCCCTTTCCATTGTTGTTTGATTGTCGGCGGATATTGCTCCGCCCTTTTTGGGAATTATAGCTATCCGGACTGATATGGGGATAGAATTATGCGCGAAAATTAGAATAAAATGCCAACCCGGCGCGAAGCTGTGGAAAATCGGATAAACTCAAGCGCATGAAACAGATCCCTTCAGCGTTCCCTTGCGGGTGGCGGCGGAGCGGCGGCAAGTGAAACTGACTCCGCGAGCGCTGGCGCACCTGTTGCTTCTGGGCGTGGTGATGGTCTGGGGAGCGACCTTTGCCCTGATTAAGAGTGCTCTTCAGGACGCATCGCCGCTGCTCTTCAATCTGCTGCGCATGACGCTGGCGTTTGCCGTGCTGGCCACCATCCATCATAAGAGACTGCGCGGCCTGGGGCGCGGAACGCTGAGCATAGGGCTGATCGTGGGCCTCTTTCTGGCTGCGGGCTACCAGTTCCAGACCGCCGGGCTGGCGCGGACAACGGCGGCGAAGTCGGCCTTTATTACGGGGCTGGTGGTGGTCATTGTTCCTATGCTGACGGCGATTCCGGCTCTGCGTCCGCCGAACGCCCACGCTCCCGGCTGGAGCGCCGCTGCCGGAGCCGTGCTTGCCTTCGCCGGTCTGCTCCTGCTGACGACTCCCGCCGGAACCGTGTGGCGGAATCTGTTTTCCAGCATGGGGACGGGCGATCTGCTGACGCTGGTCTGTGCGCTGGCGTTCGCCGGTCATCTGGTGGCGCTGGCGCGCGCCTCGCAGCGCGTTCCCGCCGGACAGATTGCGACCCTGCAGATCGGCTCTGCGGCGCTGGTGATGCTGGCGACGCTGCCGCTGGGCGGAGCGCTTTACCTGCATCTGACGGCGCGGCTGGTGGTGGCGCTCCTGGTGACCAGCCTGCTGGCGACGGCGGCTGCGTTCACCATACAAAGCTGGGCGCAACAGCATCTTCCGCCGACCCATACGGCGATTCTGCTGACGCTGGAGCCGGTCTTTGCCGCCATAACCTCCGTTCTGGTGCTCGGCGAACGCCTCGGCCTGCGCTCGCTCGCCGGAGCCGGGCTGATTCTGGCCGGAATTGCCGCCATTGAGCTGCTGCCACGGCCCTCCGCCGTGCCCATTCATCCGGCGGCGGACTGAATCCGCTACCTTTACCCTCCGGCCACGTCTAAACAACCGGAAGAGCCCCACGGGTGCTCTAAACAGATATTGAGAGCGAGTGAGTTTGTCCAAAAAGTTATACTTACTCTTTGCCGCCTGTTTCGATAGCTATCGAATGGCTTAGACGAACGTCACTTACAGAACGAGGTTCTACATACAGATGGAAACATCGACAAGCAAGTCTCCCCTCTTGAATCGTATTCGCAACCACCGCATGACGACGGCCTTTGGTCTTCTGGCCCTGCTTTCCGCGGGCATTCTTGCGGGTTCCGTTCTCACCCGCGGAGTCAGCGCCAAGGAGCAGGCCGTCAACTCCTCCGACGCCAAGCCGCTGGTTATTCCCGCGCCGGTCGATCTCTCCAACGGCTTTTCGCATATTGTGCAACAGGTTGGCCCGGCAGTCGTCAACATCAATACCGAGCAGCTGCCCAAGCAGCCGCAGCAGTCGAAGAACCGGCGGCGCGGCGGCAATGACGATCAGCAAGGCGATATGCAGGATCTCTTCAGACGCTTCTTTGGCGGCCAGGGCGGCGACGACGGTGACGACGACGACAATCCCTTCGGCGGCGGCATGGGCGGAGGCACGCGCCGTGCTCTGGGTTCGGGCTTCATTGTCGATCCCAGCGGCTACATCATTACCAACAACCATGTAGTCGATCACGCCGATAAAATTTACGTGAAGCTCTCGACCGACCGCGAGGACACGACCGATCAGGGCCGCCCGGCGCATGTCGTCGGAACCGATAAGGAGACCGATATTGCCGTCATCAAGATCGACACCGATAAGCCGCTGCCGACGATTAAGCTGGGCAACTCCGACGAGGCTCAGGTAGGCGACTGGGTTCTGGCCATCGGCAGTCCGTTCGGACTCAAGCAGACGGTCTCGGCGGGCATCGTGTCGGCGAAAAACCGTCCTATCGACGAGCCCACTCCGACCGGCATTTCTAACTCCGGGTTCCAGCACTTTATTCAGACCGACGCGGCCATCAACCCCGGCAACTCGGGCGGCCCGCTGGTCGATATGGCCGGCAACGTGATCGGCATGAACACGGCGATCTTTACCCAGTCGGGCAGCTCGGCGGGCATTGGCTTTGCCATGCCGTCGAACACCATCGTCAGCGTGTACAACGCGCTCATCGGACCGGACCACAAGGTGGTGCGCGGTTCCATCGGGATTACCTTCCGGAATATGTACAACCCGGCCGTGGCGCGCCAGTACGGCGAAGGCGTGATGGTGAGCTCCGTCAACCCTGGAAGCGGCGCCGCCAAGGCAGGCCTTCAGCCGAACGACGTGATCGTCTCCGTGGACGATCAGAAGATCAAGAACGGCGATGACCTGATTAACATCGTCTCTTCGCGCAAGGTCGGATCGACGGTGAAACTTGGCTTCCTGCGCGACGGCAAGGCACAGACGGCCAATGTGGCGATCGGCGACCGCTCCAAAATGACCGCCGAGATCACCGGCGACAGCGACGACAGCGATTCGGCGAAGGATGCCGATGCCGGACAGGCAACGCTCGGTATCACGGTCGATGCCATTCCGCCGGGAGTCGCGCAGAGAGCGGGAGTCTCGAACGGCGTCATCGTAACCAGCGTGAAGCCGGGTTCCTTTGCCGATGACATCGGCCTGGCCCGGGGGACGATCATCACAGAGATCAACCGCAAACCCATTAGCGATAAGTCGAGCTACAACACCGTGGTCAGCGCTCTGAAGTCGCACGATGACGTGGTCTTCGTGACCCGTGATCCCAAGCTAAAGAGCGGAAATAACGTAATCGGAGGAACCCTTCCATAACCATTACGGAAGCATGGTGCGGCAGGCGGACGAACCTCGCCGCACCATGCTTTTTGTTTTACTTGTGTGTTCACGCCGAAAGAACCAGCTTGCAGAGCGGTATTTTGTTGTCAGATTACGTTACTCTGAAACTGAGATTCTGCCGCATCGAAGCGTCTCTGAGCTGGTTGGCGGGATTTGCCGGGTTGGTTGGCGGGATTTGCCGGGTTCCTTTCAGGCCAGGCCGACTCTGATGCATCGAGGGATTGTTTCTTATGGTTTCAGGCCGACGCGCAGGCTTTTTAGCAGCTCTTTTAGTTGCCACCGCTCTTTCGAGCGCCGCAACAACCTATGCGCGGCGTGGTCCCACCGCTCCGGCCACGCATAAGAAGTCATCGCCGGCGATGACGGCATCGTCACGCGAACCGAGTGCCGGAAAGCGCACTCGCACGGCAGCGAAATCGACGCGCAAGGGAACCAGTGCATCGGCAACATCGTCGCGGAAGCGGAGCGGCAGCCGCCGCGGCGTCGCGGCGCAGAGACGGATCAACGGCCAGCGCTCCATTGACGATAGCCGCGCCACGCAGATTCAGACGGCGCTGATCCGTTCGGGCTATCTGTCGGGAACGCCCTCCGGACACTGGGACGATCAGACCGAAGCCGCCATGCAGAAGTATCAGGCCGACAACGGCTGGCAGACCAGGCTGATGCCGGATTCGCGCGCCATTATCAAGCTCGGCCTCGGGCCCGAGTCTGCCGAGACCGCCGCTGCCGGAGCCGCTCCTGCCGCTGTCAATACGTCCAGCCCGTCGCCTGCCACTCAGCCCTAAAAGAGTGATTTTTTCCGTTGGCATTAAACTCTGAAGTGCTTTTCAGAAGAATTGTTCTTAAAGCGCCGAAGGCGTGCCCTATACCAGCCCAGGGCGAAGCCCTGGGTAAAAGGCCCAAACGAGAAATCAAGGGCTGTAAGCCCGCACTCACTATAGTGGCGCCGCAAACACTGTCATTTGAATCGAATCCTGTTCAACACGTATAGAACAGGCCTTCAGCCCTTTGTTCACAAGATGGAACCTTTTCCCAGGGCTTCGCCCTGGGCTGGTATAGAACGCGCCTTTGGCGCTCTTGTGCGATGCCACTCGAAACGCTCTCTCAATCCAAATCCACACTCATGCGATTCCCTGCCGCATCTGGTGATAAAACTATCCTGTAATATGCATCCGGTTTGCCAGGAGAGAACGCATGTATAGAGGAGCCGCGATAAGGGGCGGTTGTTTCGTCGTGTGTCTTGCCGCGATGAGCGGCATGGTGTTCGCGCAAGCGCTGGACGATGCCACGCGCGTGAAGGTGGACTCGACGGTTCGCCACCTGGTACGCGAGACCGGCGTCCCCAGCGCGCAGATTGGAATTGCTCGCGGTGGCAAGGTGGTCTACACGGCTGCCTTCGGCGATGCGCGGCTGGCCGATCCGTCTACGACTCCCGCGACTCCGGCTCTTGCGGCTACTCCCGAGATGCACTACGCCATCGGGTCCATCAGCAAGCAGTTCACCGCCGCTGCCGTGCTGCTGCTGGTCGAGGACGGACGGATGTCGCTCGACGATCCGGTCTCGAAGTGGTTTCCCGAGCTGACGCGGGCCAGCGAGGTCAAGGTTCGCAACCTGCTGACCCACACCAGCGGATACTCCGACTACGCGCCGCAGGACTACACCATTCCGCTCTGGACTAAGCCGGTGAACCCGCTGGCGCTGGTGCGCGAGTGGGCCACGAAGCCGCTGGACTTCAACCCCGGAACCAGGTGGCAGTACAGCAATACGAACTTCGTGCTGGCAGGGCTGATCGTAGAGAAGGTGAGTGGGCAGCCGTTCTGGGAGTTTCTCTCGGCGCGCGTGTTGAAGCCGCTGGGATTGAAGAACGTGCTGAATCTCGATACAGACCGCGACCAAGTGGAGCCGCGCGGCTACATGCGCCATGCGCTTGGGCCGCTGCGCCCGGCCATACTGGAGGCACCGGGCTGGTACTTTGCCGATGGCGCCATGGCGATGCCCGCAAGCACGCTGGCCGAGTGGGATATCAGCCTGATCCGCCGCACGCTGCTGAAGCCCGCCAGCTACGACGCGCTCGAAACCGAGATGAAGCTCAAGGACGGCGCAGGCACGCATTACGGGCTTGGCGTCGAGGTCGGCGCGATGGATGGCCGCCGCCTGATC
>WQYS01000129.1 GCA_009781125.1 Acidobacteriaceae bacterium
ACAAAACCGAGGATGGCAAACAGAATCATCGGCAGCACGATGATCCACCATCGCTTCCTTAGAATCGCGGCATAATCCTGCACATTCAGAGCACGGTGACCAAGCATGAAGACTCCTTTAGAACAGATGTCCGGGGATCAGCCCTTTGGGAGACCACGTCAGCCCAACAGAAAAGATGTTGCCCGTGCCGCTGAATACATTCGGCGCTGTAGAGATGCCGCTGCTCGTCTGCGAGATCGCCATGTACGATCCGTAGGCGGAGAGAAGCGTGCTCAGGCGCCGCGAGACCTGCAAGCCCCCGAAGACACTACCGTAGCCGCTGCTGATGCCGAGATCCTGATAGACCGTCGGGTCTGTAATAAGGCCGGAGCTGTTTGTATAACCGACCGTCGCGGCAGCCTGCCAGTCGCGGCCAAACGAGTGCGAAACCGTTCCGCTGATGTTGTCCTGAATCGTGCCTGTCTGCACGCCGGAGCCAGCGTTTGCGCCGCGATAGTAGCTCAGCCCCATCGTGGTCATGTGGCGGTTATAGGAGAGACTCGCCGACGCCATGACGGTCGTGGTTGCCGGACTCAACGCCGCATTCGACGAACTGATCCACTGCGGCCCGGCAGAGACGGACACGCTCAGGTTATGCGTCATCAGGCGCTGAACAGAGACGTCCACGCTGCGAGTGTCGTAAGTAAGACCGTTCAGTCCCAGTTGGTTATACAAGGCAAGGTTACTTCCATAGGAAAAGTTTGAATACGCGCCGCCGGCGCTGACCGTAGTGCGCGCGCTCATGCGATGGTTGAGGTTGGCGTTGACCTGAACCTCAGTCGTGTCCTGCCCGGTTGCATCCAGGAAGCGGAGAATCTGCCAGCTTGATGACCCGTTGATCGAGGTCGAAGCCGTCAGCTTGCGCTCGGCGGTTCCGGTGATGCCATTGGAGACGCGCTTGCCATATTCGGTGAGGATGCCTCCGGCTGGTCCCTGCGCAGGCCCTGTGATCGGCCCCAGATCGCCCGCGCCCGCGATGCCCGTGTATCCGGTTGTAGGCGACTGCGGCATGTAACTGACCGCGTCCGACAGTCCGAATATCCAGTTGCGCGTCACCAACTGCTGGCTGACAACAGCGTTCTGATAGGTCTGAGCCGTGGGCACATTCGCTCCCGCAGAGAACATGACTCCCCCGGCATAGAGCGCGCTGAAGGGGAACCTTACACTATTGGATGTGTAATCGACGCTGCCCGACAGGCTGGTTGAGGCGTAGGTTCCCGACCCGGCGAAGGCCTGCTTCTGGATGATCTCGCCCGCGCTCACCGAGTAGTGGAACATCCCATCGGAGAACGGTCCGCCCAGGGATGGCGAAAGCGAAGAAGAATCAGCAGAATTTGCAGCTACGGCGGCGGGAGCGGCCTGGCCATATACAGCAGAACTCAAGCAGAACAATAAAAAAGACATCAATAAGATAAACTTCATTGAACTCCTCACGAAACTAAGGGGTTACATAGCTAAGGGACTACGATGGTATCGCCGGGCTGCAAAACTATATTCTGGGTGCCGTCTCCCTTCATGGCAGCCTTGTAGTTGAAGGGGATTCGCTGCTGCCGACCCTGTTCGCCGCGAAGGATGTATATCTTCTTGGGATTGGCAAAAGGCCCTAATCCGCCTGCGGCAGCAATAGCCTGCAAGGGACTCATCCCCGCTGCCAGAGGCACCGGCCCGGCATGACCTACCTCCCCCACCAGATAGATGCGCTGGCTGTTTGCGCTGGCAACTACTACATAAACATGGGGATCCTGAATATATTTCTTGAGCTGATCGGCGATCTCATCTCCCAGCCTCATCGGCGTCTTACCGGCGGCCACTATGTCTCCAACCAGAACCATGGAGATTTTTCCGTCCGGACGCACTGGAATACTTCCGGTAAGAGTCGGCTCCTTCCATACAGTTACCTGTAGAACATCCTCTGCGCCGATGATGTAAGTTGTCGGATCGACACTGGTTCCGCCCGCAGACGGCTTGCTCGCGGCGGATGTATCCATTTGTGGAGTCTGCGCGCTGGCATAAGCAGCAAATATCAGGAAAACGAGTATTGATAAGCTACAGAGTATCTTCATTTTCATGCGAATAACTCACTTTCCGTAAGACTACTACCTCACAGGCCGAAAAGACGTTACTCAACAGCACATAAGTAACGTTCCCTTTGGTTTAGAGGAAGCGCCAGAAAAATAAGATTCCCACCATCAATCCAATACAGTGCATGAACAAAAGGCGCATAGAACGAGAAAGATCATCACTGTTTTCATGGGTGGGCAAGTGTATAGCCAAACGCTGATTGCTGCTAAATTTCTATGCAAATCAATCTATCTTTACTTCTGGGAGCATAAATACATAGCTTTAGTATCGCACGAACCTGCCCTTATGCAGTATGATGCATAATTGTACCGTTGTGTGTGAAATCAATTTCCACTTCCTATGGATCATTTTGCTCTGTTTTTGATAAAAGATGCATTTACAATTACGTGGCCAGTTTGTTCCTGGTGTTGGTCGATAAATTGCTGGTAAGGTGAACTGTGGCTTATACTCCTCCATCCGCCGAGACCCTCGGCACGAAAACTTCTGCGTCCTCTGTAGCGAAAGAAACTACTGAGAGAACTTATTTTACCCTAAGAGCGCACGACTCAACCTTTCGAAAATGGTTTCCTCTAGCCCTGATCGTACTGCTTCTGCTCGCAGTATATTTTCGGGTTGCGGGAAAACTTGTCTACGACTGGTACGATCTTCCGGACTTTTCTCATGGCTTTCTGGTGCCGTTGTTTTCTCTCTTCCTGCTCTGGGAAAACCGGAAAACTATCCGCAGCACTCCGCTTGTTCCTACATGGAAAGGGCTTCCGCTCGTGGTCGCGGGAATATGTGTGCTGATTCTTGGAACTTATGGAGCGGATCTTTTTCTTTCCCGAATTTCGTTTCTGATTCTTACCGCTGGCTTGATCTGGACTCTGCTGGGCAGTCCCATGCTGAAGATAGCGCGCTTTCCGCTGCTGGTGCTGGTGCTTGCAATTCCTTTCCCTCAGATTGTTTATAACCAGATCACCTTCCCATTGCAGCTTTTAGCCTCCAGACTGGCAAGCGCCATTCTACCTATCTTTGGTGTTCCGGTGCTGAATGAAGGGAACATCATTGAACTGCCCGCGATGAAGCTAGAGGTCGCCGAGGCTTGCAGCGGTATTCGCTCGCTGATGAGTTTATTTACCTTAGCTATTTTCTACGGATACTTTGTTGAGAAATCCACAAAACGGCGTGTATTGCTGGCCCTGGCAAGTATTCCCATTGCTGTGATCGCTAACGCGGCTCGCATTACTGGAACCGGACTTTGCGTCCAGTACTGGGATCCGCAGAAGGCGCTGGGTTTCTTCCATGAATTTTCAGGCTGGGTGGTATTTCTGGTTTCGCTGGCGTGTCTTTTTATGGTTCAACGATTGATGCATCTAATCCCTTTTAGAAAGACTACTTCATAATGAAATCTGCCCGTTATTGGACCGTAGTTATCTTGCTGCTGGCAACAGCGGCTATTTTGCATATCAGGAGCGACGCTGACCGCGTCCCTCCGAGCGAACCGCTCGATCAGGTTCCAAAGCTGATCGAAGGCCGCATCAGTCAGGATTATCCCCTGAGCGATGACGTGCTCGCCATCCTTGGAAAAGGCGATTTTCTGAACCGCGTCTACACGGACCAGAATGAACCAGATGTCCCGCCTGTAAGCCTGTTTATTGGGTACTTCGCAACGCAGCGAACCGGACAGTCGATTCACTCTCCGCAGCATTGTCTTCCCGGCGCGG
This sequence comes from Acidobacteriaceae bacterium, assembly GCA_009781125.1. The sequence continues at coordinate 3,825 of WQYS01000129.1, forward strand.
GATGGACATTTGAGTCTCAGAAGTACGTTGACCTTGTTGCGCAGGATGGCAAGAAGTATCGCGTCGGAGAGTATGTCATCGCTAACGGGGTAAATAAACAATTTGTACTTTACTGGTACCAGGCGCACGGACGCAGCGTCGCCAATGAATATGCGGCAAAGCTGTATATGATCATGGACGCAATTCGGCTCAACCGCACTGACGGAGCGCTGGTGCGTGTGATCACGCCGATTCTGTCAACAGAATCACAGTCAGCCGCGCGCGAGCGGGCCGTTCAATTCACAAACCAATTAGCCCCTATGTTGCACAGGTTTATTCCAAACTAATTGCCTGTGAAGTCCAGCTAGTTATGTAACAGCAATGTTGAGAATCTATTACAAGAATTATGAGGAAAATAGAAATGATTAAAGCTAAGAGACTTATCGCTTTGCCTTTGTCTGTGGCCCTTGCAGCATGTGTTCTGCTGGGTTCCGTCGCCGGTTGCCGCCGTGATCCCAATGTTCAGAAGAAGAAGTTTGTAGAGAGCGGCGAAAAATATGCGGATCAGGGTAAGTACAAAGAGGCATTAATTCAATTTCAAAATGCTCTGAAGATCGACCGCAACTATAGTGAAGCTTACTATCAGATCGCGAAGGTTCATCTGAAGACCGGCCTGCCCATGCAGGCCTACGCGGAGTTGAGCCACGCGGTGGATCTTCAGCCCGCGAACTTCAAGGCACGCATCGATCTTGGCAATCTGCTTCTGGCAGGAGGCCAGCCCGCCAAGGCTAAGGAGCAGGGCGACGCTGTGCTTCAAGCGCAGCCTAACAACGCCGATGCTCTGGCGCTGCTCTCAGCCGTTGCGATTAATCAGAACGACCGCGCCACCGCGCTTGATCTTATCCAGAAAGCTCTGGCGATTGAGCCTGCGCGCTCGGGCTTTCATACGTCGTACGGGCTGATTCTGAGCACCGATCCCAGCGGCGAGGCCGCCGCCGAGGAGCAACTCAAGAAGGCCATCGAGCTGGACTCCAAGACAGCTACGCCGCACATGATTCTGGCCACCCTGTTGCAGAAGAAGGGTGATCTAGCCGGAGCCATCGAACAGCAGAAGGCCGCCATTACTGCCGATCCGAAGAACCTGCTGGCCCGCTCCAGCATGGCCGATCTCTACATGCGGCAAAACGATCCTGCAAAAGTAGAGGAGACGCTACGTCAAGCTGCCGAGGACATGGGTGACACGTCCCAGGGTTCTCAACTACTGCAAAACTACTATGTAGCCACTCATCAGATCGACAAGGGAGTCGCTGTCTACGCCGATCTGGTAGCAAAACATCCGAAGACCGCGCCGCTGAAGGTTGCCTATGCTCGGCTGCTGCTGGCGCAGAAGAACAACGCCAAGGCCCGGGAGGTTCTCGCTGAGCTGGTGAAGACCGATGCCGGTGATCCTGATGTTGCGCTGCTGAACGGTATTCTCATGATGGGCGATGGAAAGATGAATGAAGCTTTCGACGCCTTCCAGAAGGGAGCGAGAAACAATCCTGAGAATGTACCGCTGCTGCTTGCGCTAGGCCGCGCCGCCAGAGCCAAAGGCGACACCGGCACGGCTGAGGAAAGCTATAAGAACGCTGCGCGGCTCAGCCCCAAGAACCCCGAGGCGCAGGGCGGCTTGGCGCAAATCGCGATCGATCGCAAGGACTTCAGCCTTCTGGCTCAGGTTGCCGAGACTACTATGGGCGTTGCGCCGCAGTGGTCCATGCCGTACATCTGGCGCGGCATCGCCGAGGCCAGCCAGAACCTGATGGACAAGGCCGATGCGGATTTCCAGCAGGCGCTCAAACTTGATCCTAAGAACTCGGTCGCCTACTACGAGATCGCACAGGTGCGCCTGCAACAGAAGAAGCTGCCCGAGGCAAGAAATCTGCTGCAACAGTCGCTCGAACTGAATCCGAACTCTATGGCGGCTCTGCGCGAGCTGGTCGCCTTCGACCTCTCCGACAAGCAGCCAGCCAAGGCGATCAGCCTCGTTCAGGCTCAGATGCAGAAGCTGCCGAATAACAGCGAGCTCTACACCATGCTGGCCGATCTTCAGACCATGACCGGCGACGCCAACACCGCCATCGCCAGCGCCGAGACAGCCATGAAGCTGAACCCCAACGACTACGGAGCCATCATGGCTTACACGCGCGCCCAGGTCAGCAACGGCGGCGTGGCCAAGGCCATCGACGTGTGGCAGAACCGCGTGAAGGCGAATCCGTCCGATGACAGGGCCTACACGATTCTGGGCACGCTGCTCGAGGCCGCGGGCAACAAGGATCAGGCGAAGGCGACCTATAAGAAGGCGCTCGACATTCAGCCTGATGAAGGAGTCGCCGCCAACAATCTGGCATACATGATGCTGGATGACGGCGGAAATCTTGATGTGGCTCTGACGCTGGCGCAGACGGCTCGTCGCGTGCTGCCGACATCGCCCAGCACCGCAGACACGCTGGCCTGGGTTTACTTCCACAAAGGGACCTACACCTCGGCGCGCGATCTTCTGGAAGACGCCATTAAAATCAGTCCGAACAATCCCACGCTGCGCTACCATCTCGGGATGGTCTACAGCAGGCTTGGGAACAAGTCCGACGCAGCGACGCAACTGAAGAAGGTGGAGGACCTGGCTCCGAACACGCAGACGGCGAAGGATGCGGCCAAGGAACTGAGTTCTCTCACCTAGTGGACTAAAATACCACGTGCCGATGAATGGAAACATTCATCGGCACGTAGAAAATCCGTCATGATATGACAAGAAACTGGTCGGGACGACTGGATTCGAACCAGCGACCTCTCCCACCCCAAGGGAACGCTCTACCAGGCTGAGCCACGTCCCGACTGGACTTATCGCGACCGCCATGGCGGCGGCGCGGGGGTAACTACGTGCTTCAGTTTATCACCGAATGAACCGAGCTATCGGACTACTGCGCCGGAGGAACATACTCCTTCGGCAACTCTCCGCCTTCGCCG
>WQYS01000130.1 GCA_009781125.1 Acidobacteriaceae bacterium
AGACCCATTGCCTCAACTGACCAACGAGGAGGTCAGAAAGCTCGCAACAAAGATTGTCGAACCAACTTGGCCCGCAGGTTCAGTACACCGGGGCGATGTAATCGAAGCAGAGATCAGCGTAAATGAGCAAGGTGAGTACGCCGGAGTGGTATTCAAGACAACGCCTGAAGCTGTAAAGGGTGCAATCAACGTGGCTCTGCATCAATGGGCATTCCGGCCTCTGATCCGCGATGGAAAACCGCAATATTTCCATGGCACGGTGCAATTCAAAGTCGAATAATGCGGCGAAAGCTGTTCAAGTCGCACACATACGACCTCTCTTCTTCCCGGAAAGTCACAGACTAGGGAACGGCGGGGAAGAAGAGAGGTCAACAAGTTGCTGGTAGTTATCCTCTGGCTGGGAAACGGACCAGTAGCTTGTCGGCGGCTCGAATATTCATTTTTGCGAGCGGTGCTATGGATGCAAGTCTGTGTCCATACTTAAGTTGTTGTATTTTCATTCGTCTGCGGCGGCAGGCTCCGTAGGGAATTCTCTGGATTAAGGAATTTTTCCTTCGAGCCATAGAAATAAATTCCAGCCCGGAGTTACGGTTTCAACGCCAGCGAATCTGTATAAATCTCTGGTCATCGGCGCCGTGTTCCATGACGATCTCTGCGTCGGCGCGGCTCGCGATGCTTGGGAAGCGCTCGCCCCACTCTACCAGCACCAGAGCGTCCGGCTCGGCGGCCATCTCGTCGATGCCCAGCACGGCTAGCTGCTGCTCGGTCTCGATCCGGTATAGATCGAGGTGATACAGCTTCACCTTCGGGCCGGCGTATTCATGCAGAAGCGTGAAGGTCGGACTGGTTACGTCTTCCTCTGAAGCGGCATCGAGAGCCGCGGCGATTCCTTTCACTAGTGTGGTCTTGCCCGCACCAACTTCGCCGCTGAGAACCGCCAGCTTCGGCAGCGGCGAGAGGATCCTTGCAACCGTTGCTCCAAGTGCCAGCGTCTCGTCAACCGATCCAGTACAAAAATTCTTTGTGCGCGGAAATTTCATGCCTGTCTCTCACCCTAATGGCTGAATCCTGTAAGCCAAGTCAGCCCGCTGGCATCCGTTGCTCGATAGCGGAACGCATCGGAGAGATGAGCCATCACATCCGTGGCCAACAAGGTGTGCTCGTCGGCAGCGCGCACGGCGAAGTTTGCTGCGAGTCCGTGAAGATAGACCGCTGCCTCAACGGCGCGACCCGGATGATCTGGAAATTGCGCCAGCATGGCAGCAAGGATTCCGGTAAGCACATCGCCGCTGCCGCCCTTAGCCATCGCCGGATTGCCCGAAGTGTTGACGGCGACTCTGCCGCCGGGATGCGCAATCAACGTTCGCCAGCCTTTGAGCACGAGCGTGACCTGGTGCTCGCTGGCAAAGCGGCGAGCCAACCCGATGCGGTCGGCCTCGACCTGCTGAATGCTGAGTCCCGCCAGTCGCGCCATCTCGCCCGGATGCGGCGTAAGCACAAGCGTGCGCCCGGAGCCATCGATCTTATCAGCTTGCCCGCTAAAGGCATTGAGCGCGTCGGCGTCGAGAACCATCGGCAACCGCGTCTTCGCTACCAGTTCGCGCGCGAAGGCCGAAGCCTCGCCCCGCTGCGAAAGTCCTGGACCAACGGCAAGTACCGTGGTCCTCTCCAGCAACTCAGCGAGCCTGTGCCCGGCAAGGTTTTCAAGAGAAACCGCACCCTCCGGCCCTGCGAGCAGCAAGCGAACCATCAACTCCGGCGCAAACGAACCCACCAGCGAGGCGATCTTCTCCGGCACGGCTGCGGTGACCAGCCCGGCCCCCGCGCGCAACGCAGCGAGCGAGGCCATCGCCGGAGCTCCTGTAAGCCCTGCGCTTCCGCCAACCACGAGCACATGGCCAAAGCTACCCTTGTGCGCCGTCGCCTGGCGCGGACGCTCGGCCAGAGACTTCGACGCTCCGGCCCAGGTAAGAGAAGCGTCCGTACGAACAGCCTCCGCAGGCGATCCAATCGGAGCCACGACCACAGGCCCGAAGATTTCGCGAGTCAAATGACCAAATACATGGGCCGGTTTAGGAGCAGTAAACGTAACCACGGCATCGGCCCGTATCGCGCCATCAGCAGACGCGGCAGTCGAGTCGGCATCCCAGCCCGAGGGAAGGTCTACAGCCACAACTGGAACAGGATGCTGATTGACCAGATCACGCGCGGTGGCGGCTACGCCCCGCAACGGCGGCTGGAAACCTGTGCCGACGATGGCGTCAATCACCAGATCACAAGGCACGAGCAGTGGAAGAAGTTCTGAGGCACCGTGAGTCTCGCGTATGTCCACCTGCGGCGTCTCGGAACGCAGGCGGGCAAAGGCCTCGGAAGCCTCGCCGGGCCTGATATCGGCGGCGTTGCCCAGCAGAGCGACAGTGACACTCCACCCGTCGGCAGCGAGCCTGCGTGCGGCAACGAATCCGTCACCGCCGTTGTTGCCTTTGCCGCAGAGCGCCACCACGCGCCGCACCGCGGGATACTGCCGCTGACAGAATCCGGCGACGGCGGCTCCGGCGTTCTCCATCAGCGTGGCCAGCGGCACGCCAAACTCCGTGGCAGTGCGCTGATCGGTCGCGCTCATCTCGGCTGCGGTCAGAATCTTCATAGACGGAAACTGCTTTCCATTTTAGTTCTACATGGCAAGAATGCGGTCGGCGACCGCAGCAGCCTCGGCGGCAGCGGGTAAATCGTGTACGCGGAGAATATGCGTTCCGGCAAGAATGGCTGCTACGTTGGCGGCAGTCGTCAGGTTGAGGCGCGCGCCGGTTGCCAGTGGACCTTCATGCAGATGAGCGGCAAGATGAACCAGAAAACCTTTGCGTGAAGCTCCGGCGACCAGCGGATGGCCAAGCTCGTGGAGCCGCTCCAGATGCGCCAGCAGAGGCATGTTCTCCTCAAGCCGCTTGCCGAAGCCGAAGCCGGGATCGAGCGCGATGTGGCTCGCCTCGATTCCCGCCGAGCGAGCAGCTTCAAGCCGCCGCCGCAGATCGTCGAGAACCATGGAAACCACGCGGTCCGGGGATTCCTGATTGCACGCAGGCAGACTGGCCCACTCTTGCGGGCGTCCGCGCGTGTGCATCAGGACAAGGCCGCAGCCCAGCTTGGCGCACGCGGCGGCCATGCCATCATCCCAGAGCAGGCCGCTGACATCGTTGACGATCTCGACTCCAGCCTCGACCGCTCGCCGCGCTGTGTCCGCGTGGTAGGTATCGACCGAGAGAACCGCCTGGGGACGCTCGGTGCGGATGGCCTCGATCACAGGAAGTATGCGGTCCTGCTCCTCGCCAGACGTAAGCGCAGCCGCGCCGGGCCGCGTGGATTCGCCGCCAATGTCCAGAATGTCCGCGCCTTCGTCGAGCATCCCGAGCGCATGAGCAACGGCGGTTTCAACCGGATTGCCAGCAGAATAGAAGTGGCCTCCGTCGGAGAAGGAGTCCGGCGTAACGTTGAGAATGCCCATCAGCACGGTTCGCTCGCCGAGCGCGAGTTTGCACGTGCGCAGCTTCCACTGGTAGCGGAGACGCGGTGCAAAGGGCATGAAGAAGATTGTAGGGTGAATGGAAGTTTTGGTAAACGTGCTGCCTCGCTCCCGCATCTGGCGATACGACCGCCAGATACGGGGTACCCACTGTTTCGCATGCTTACGGATTAGAGCATTTACATGTTTTCCGTTGACCACGTCCTCGTGATGTCGTCATCCTTCGCTTCGCTCAGGATGACGACTCAATAGATTTTTGGATAGATAACAGATACTAAAATGCTCTAGTTTTTATTTACAGCCGCATCGTTTGTCGATGGCGGTTCATTTTTCCGGACGATGTGAGGAACGCGCAACGGGCGAGGCGGAACCTCCGGCATTCCAATCTCGCTCAGCTTATATAGAAGAGACCTATAACTTATATGGAGCCACTTCGCTGTCTTCTGGCGGTTCCAGCGGTTGGCCTGCAAGACCTTCAGGATGATCTGCCGCTCCAGATCGTGCGTGGCCTTTCGCGTTATGTCTTTGAGGGAGATCGGCTCGTCCACGTCGATCTCCGTGGTGACGCTTCGCGGAGCTTCAGGCATGAGGTCGGCGACCAGCGCCTCCTCGCTGCCGATCAAAACATAACTTCTGACCAGGTTTTCCAACTGGCGAATGTTTCCAGGCCAATGGTAGTTCTGCATCATGCGGATGGCGGAGCGCGAAAGCAACTCGGGCGTGTGGCGGAAGACCTTGGAGTAGTGCTCGATGAAGTAGTCGATCAGCAGCGGCAGATCGCCGATTCGCTGCCGCAGGGGAGGCAGATTTATAGTTACTGCATTAATGCGGAACAGAAAGTCCAGACGGAAGGTGCCGTCCTCGACCTGATGGCGCAGGTCGCGATTGGCGGCTGAGACCAGCCGCGTAGTGATGGAGCGCGGCTCGTGCCCGCCGACGCGGACGAAGGTTCCGTCTTGCAGGACTTGCAGCAGCTTCGACTGCACGGAGAGGTCGAGGCTTCCGACCTCATCAAGGAACAGCGTTCCCAGATGCGCCTGCTCGACGCGCCCGAGCTTCTGTCCGGTGGCTCCGGTGAACGCTCCTTTTTCGTAGCCGAAGAGTTCGGTCTCGATCAGAGAGTGCGGAATCGCGGGGCAACTTACCTTCACCAGCGAGCCGCGCGATTGGTGTGACAGAGTATGCAGCATGCGCACGCATATCTCTTTTCCCGTTCCGCTCTCGCCTTGGAAGAGTACAGGAACATCGGTTTTGGCAACCTTCTCCAACATATTCCGGGCAGTCTGCATGGCAGGAGTCTTCCCGAAAATTATGTCTAAGGGCGGAAGGCCAGATAGGGTGGATTCAGAATGGTGGTCCAAGGTCATATCTCGATTCCTATTCGTGAGGCAGAACTGCAAGCATTGCAATACACTTCCGCACTGCACGTCGAGCGCCATTTTTTGAAAGCTGTAAAAAATCCAGTCTGAAAATTCAGAAAACTCAAAAATCCGGATACTACGCGCTGGTAACCATAAAACGTCATAGACACTGATTCTTAAGATGCCGCAGAAAACACACGCCTCGAAGCATAGTTACCATTTACAGAAAAACTATGGTAATTCGGCAGAAAAATCTCTCAATTTTCATTGTTCTATCTGATTTTCTCCCCGCGAGTTATGCCATATTAGTAGAACCAAGGGAAATTGTTTATCACTTTGGACAGCAAAAATATTACAGTTCCTATAGTAAGCTGGTGATTCGGGCAGCAGGTCGCGGTACATAAATAGGAGTAGCACAACGATGTGATGAATTTCTATACTTCTATGGGTGCGCAAATCTTGCTGTTCCGGGTATTTAGATATGAATATGCATAATTTTGAGGTGTATGATGGCCACTTCTCTGTTGGTTCCTGGTTCGAAGTCTGGTTTAAAGCCTGATTCCAAGCCTGGTCTGAAGCCGCGCTCCCGGGTGTTCATCATGGAGCCGGATCTGGCCGTGCTCGACTATCTTCGTTTAACTCTGGGAGATTTGTATTCTCTAAATCTGTTTTCTGAAGAGCAATCGCTGCTGGATACGCTGAACCGGCTGAATTCTGACCGGCCTAATCAGAAGGAAGACCCTGACCTTCTATTAATAGCACTTCACAGCGGACGCGATTTTGTTCCTCTGCTGACTCATATCCGCGGCACTAGGCCGCAGTTGCCGATCATCGTGATGTCCTGCTCGTCCGATCTCGGCGATCTGGAGATGGTGATTCGCCTCGGCATCCACGCCATCGTCATGAAGCCGTTCGTCGGCAGCGATATCGAGCAGGCCATCGAAGAGTATCTGCACGGAGGCGAGCAGGCCAGCGCCGCCGCCGACAGCCCGCGCGAGATTCCGCTCAACGAGACGCACTCCTTTGTCCGAGCCAGCAAGCGCATGCGCGAGCTGGAGTCGCAGGCCGCGCTGGTGGCGCGCGCCGATATCCCTATCCTTATTCTGGGCGAGAGCGGCACGGGCAAGGAGATTCTGGCGCTCTACACACACATGATGTCGGCGCGCAGCCAGAAGATGTTTCTCAAGGTCAACTGCGCAGCCGTGCCCGCCGATCTGCTGGAGAGCGAGCTGTTCGGCTACGAGCAGGGAGCGTTTACCGGAGCCGTCAAGACCAAGCCGGGCAAGTTTGAGGTCTGTTCCGGTGGAACTATTTTTCTCGACGAGATCGGCGAGATGCCAGCGCTGCTGCAGGCGAAGCTGCTGCAGGTGTTGCAGGATGGAACCTTCTCGCGCCTGGGCAGCCGCTCGCAGATGAAGGTGGATGTTCGCGTCATCGCCGCCACCAACGTCAACATGAAGGAGGCGATGGAGAACAAGGCCTTCCGCGAGGACCTGTATTACAGGCTGAACGGATTCACGCTGAAGATTCCCGCGCTGCGCGAGCGGGTTGAAGAGATTCCGGTACTTGCCGAATACTTTATGCGTAAGGGAGCGCGGCGGTATGGACGCAATCCGCTGCCCTTCTCGCAGAACCTCATGAGCCGGTTCATGGAGCATCATTGGCCGGGCAATCTGCGCGAGCTTGAGAATGTCGTGAACCGGTATCTGGTTCTGGGGGAAGAACAGGCGATCATGGAGGAGCTTGCGCCGCTGCCGAAGGTAGAGACGGCGCAGGCCTCTGCCGAGACGTCTGCCGCAGGACTGAAGGCAATGGTAAAGAATCTGAAGGGCGACGCCGAATCGGCTGCGATCGCCCAGGTGTTGGAGGGGACAGGATGGAATCGCAAGGCGGCAGCAAACGATTTGCAGAT
>WQYS01000131.1 GCA_009781125.1 Acidobacteriaceae bacterium
ACCGTCTTTGCGGGCCAGGACCGCGAGGCCACCGAGCGAGCGCGCAGCTACTTTCAAGATCAGCCGCCTTCGTCGCCTTCCATTGCGATTCTGCGCGACGGTCAACTGCTCTACCTGATGCAGCGTTCGGCCATTGAAAACTCCACCGCTCCGGCGATCGCGCAGGAGCTGATTCGCGCCTTCGATAACTACTGCGCACGGTCCGTTGCCTGAAAAAATTACTAGACTACTAAACCTCGACGAGCGGCTGCCGATATACGGATCGTTATGCCGATCTCGCGTTCAGTTCTTTCCTCTGCACTTCCTTCTGTTGCGCTGCCCTACTCCGCCGAGCCGCCGGACGCGGCGGCGGAGTTTCAAGACCTCGCCATCCTTGGCGAAAGCGAGGCCATGCAGATGCTGCGCCTGCAGGTGCATCGCATCGGGCCGCACTTTCGTACTGTCCTGATCCGGGGCGAGATCGGAACCGGAAAGGAGATGATCGCCAGAGCTCTGCATAACGCCAGCTCCGGCAGCACCGGGCCTTTCGCCGTCTGCTACGCGGCGACGCTGGATGTAGCCGTTCCCGACGCCGTCGTCCACGAGCGCATTCAGGAGTTCGCGCAGAAATCCCGTAATGGAACGTTGTTCATCGATGGCGTCGACAAGCTGCCCCCGTCTGCGCAAACATTTTTTCTCAGCGAGATCAGCCAGCGGAGCATTCGGCGGCTGATCGTATCGACCAGCGAAGACCTGCGCGGGCTGGTTGCCTTCGGGAGATTTTCGCGGGAGCTCTATCAGGTTATCGCCACCGTGGATATCCTGCTGCCGCCGCTGGCCGAGCGCCGTGAGGATATTCCTCTGCTTGCCACGCACTATCTGCGCGAGTTCAACAAGATTTACGGACGTCATATTCGCAGCATCAGCGACGAGGCCATGGAGCGAATGAAAGGCCATTCATGGCCGGGAAATATCCGCGAGCTGGAGAATGTGGTTCGTAACGCCGTGCTCCAGTGCGATGGCTCCATCTTACAGGCGGGCGACCTGACATCGCTCTGCGAACTGAAGACGGACAGTCAGCCGCCTCGATTCACGGCAACTCCTGTAAAACTACAGGACGTCGTCGGCGAGCATGTTCAGTACGTCCTGAAGAGCTGCGCCGGCAACAAGGTCAAGACAGCAAAGATGCTCGGCGTGAGCCGCTCAACACTTTACAGGATGCTCGAAGACTACTCCACACACAATCCCACGTAGAACGACAGCCTACAACGCTGGATATACGCAAAGCAGTTCAGGAACAGGCGCTTCTAGGTAGGCCAAGCCTTTAGGCTTGGCTTCTCATCGGGAATAACGAATTGGGCCTTTAGGCCCTGGGGTATGCATTCTACCGAGTGCAAGGAGAGCATACCCCAGGGGCTAAAGCCCCGTCCGTAGCGCGTGAGGAGAATGCCAAGCCTAAAGGCTTGGCCTACCTAGAAGCAATTTTTCTATTCCTTAGCTTTGCTCCAGCTTGCGCAGAAAATCCATGATCTCCGCGCTCGTCCAGGTCTGCGGCCCGATCAGCTTTCTGCGTATGACGCCGTGACGGTCGATCAGATAGGTCTCCGGATAGGCGGCGGTCCCGTAGAGACGGTTGACCCTCTGCTCGGGGTCGTTGATCGTGCGCGGCGGAACCTTGTGCTGGCTCAAGAAGCGCTTGTAGGCGGCCTGATCGTCGTCCGTGCTGATGGTAAGCACGACGACCTCCGGCATCTTCTGTTGCAGCTCGACCAGCGACGGAAGCTCCTCCACGCACGGCGCGCACCAGCTTGCCCAGAAGTTCAACACCACGACCTTGCCCCGGAACTGGCTCAGATCGGCGCTCCCGGTCGCGTCACTCACCGAAAAGGCCGGAGCCGCAGAGCCGATCAGTCCCGTATGCCCTCCCCGGTTGCAGCCAGATAGAATCATGGCCACTATCAGCCCGCATCCCGCCACCACGCCAGGTGTTCTTCGCATCCGAGTCTCCACTTCCTATAATACGAACTCAGTGGAACTCTCCATAGTGCTGCCAGCCCGTAACGAAGAGCAGACGCTCGCCGCCTGCCTGGCTTCGCTCGCGGCGCAGTCCGAACCCGGCTTCGAGCTGGGCCGCGAGTGGGAGATCGTCGTGGTCAACGACGACTCCGCCGACCGGACCCGCGAGATTGCCGCTGAAATCGCCGCATCGCACGCCGGAGTCACGCTGATCGATGCACCTCCTCTGGACGGCCAACTCAACGGTAAAAATAACGCCTGCTGGGCTGGAGCGCAGACGTCGCGCGGACGCTGGCTGCTCTTCACCGACGCCGATACGATCCACGAACCTGGCGATCTGCGCCGGGCGCTCAGCGAAGCTGAGCAGCATCAAGTGGCGATGCTTTCCTACTCGCCGCGCCAGACCGTCACCGGCTTCTGGCAACGCGCCGTGATGCCGCTGATCTTCGCCGAGCTTACGGCGGTCTATCCGCCCGCGCTTGTCAGCGATCCCAAAAGCAGCGTCGCGGCGGCGAACGGGCAGTTTCTGATGGTTGAGCGTGATGCGTACTTTGCCATCGGCGGGCATCGTGCTCAGGGAACGAACGTGCTTGAGGATGTCGCTCTGGCGCGCGCCATCAAGCACAGCCGCCCAATCCGTTTCCGCTACGCTCCCGACGCGCTCGCGACGCGCATGTACCGCTCCACAAGCGCGATGATCGAAGGCTGGACGAAGAATCTTGCCCTGCTGATGCCTCGTCCGGTCTGGCTGGCGGCATGGCGCGCGCTGGAGTTTGCACTCTTTTTCGCTCTGCCGCTGCTGGTGATTTTTGAACCTCGCTTCGCTCTCTGGCTCCTGCTGCCGTGGGCTCTGTTACTTTGGCATTTCTATGCTCGCGTGGCGAAATCAGGTTTTCCCGCGATAGATATCGCGATCTCGATTCTCGGAGCACCGCTGTTTGTCTCTATGATGATCCGAAGCGCCATCGCCCACCGGCTGCGGCGCTCTGTAACATGGAAGGGACGGAGCTATCCTGCCGGTCGCTGACGCTTTGCATCGAAGCGCTTCCCTGTAACATCTCAAAGAGAGAGAGCAGAATGATTTATCTCACCCGCAAGGCCGAATTCTCATCCTCCCACTACTACTGGGTCGACTCCTGGTCCGAGGAGGAGAACCGGCGCGTCTTTGGCCGGTGCGCCAATCGCAACGGACACGGCCACAACTACACCCTTGAGGTCACGGTCGCAGGCGACGCGGACCCGGTGACGGGTTACGTCGTCGACCTGAAACAGCTCAAGGACATCCTTGAGGCCGAGGTCGTCAGCGTCTACGATCACCGCCACCTGAATCTCGAAGTGCCAGAGTTCTGCGCTACCGTGCCGACGACGGAGAACCTTGCCATCGCCATCTGGCGCAGGCTCGAGGGCCGCATCCCCAACGCACGGCTGCATCGCGTGCGCGTGTACGAGGCCCCGGACCTGTTCGCCGACTTCTACGGAGAGGCATCGTGAAGGCCTATTTGTCGCGCCGCTATCGCCTCAGCGCCTCGCACCGTCTGCATGCCGACGCCTTCGACGAGGCGAAGAACCGCGAGGTCTACGGCAAGTGCAACAACCCTCACGGTCACGGCCACAACTATACCGTGCAGGTCACCTTCGGTGGCGAGGTTGATCCGGTGACGGGCATGGTCTGCGATCTGGCTGGGCTGGATGCCTTCGCGCAGATGCATCTTCTCGACCGCTTCGATCACACTAATTTAAATATGCTCCCGTGCTTTGCCAGCCGGGTTGCGACTACGGAGAATCTATCCGTGGAAATCTACCGTATCTTCAGCAGTTTCGCGGGCACGCATCTGGAGCACGTCCACGTGGAAGAGACCGCAAACAACTCCATAGACTACTCTGGAGACAAGGCTCGTGCGGCACGAACACTCTAAGAAAGGCCCAGCGAAATTTCCATATGCCCCATACGAAATCAGCAGATGAGATCGCCCCGCTTGCCGAGCACTCGACTCAGGAGATCTACCGCGAACTGATCGCCCGTCTCGGCGAAGACCCTGATCGTGACGGCCTGGTGCGCACGCCCGAGCGCATGGAAAAGTCGCTCGACTTCCTCACGCGCGGCTACCGCATGGACCCGAACGACGTGCTGCATAACGCGCTCTTCGACGTGGACTACGACGAGATGGTCATCGTCCGCGACATCGAGTTCTTCTCCCTGTGCGAGCACCATCTGCTTCCCTTCTTTGGCAAGGCACACATCGCCTACGTGCCCAACGGCAAGGTGATCGGCCTGAGCAAGATTCCGCGGCTGGTCGATGTCTTTGCGCGCCGCTTGCAGGTGCAGGAGCGGCTCACGCGCCAGGTCGCCGAGGCCATCACCGAGGCCATCAACCCGCAGGGCGTAGCCATCATTCTGGAGGCGCAGCACCTGTGCATGATGATGCGCGGCGTCGAGAAGCAGCACTCGCTCACGGTGACCTCGGCGATGCTGGGCGTCTTCAAGACGCAGTTGCAGACGCGCAACGAGTTTCTGGCGCTGGTGCGCCGCAACGGCAGCGCATTTTAGCCTGCAATCAATGGTCGCGGCGGTTCAGGTTCACGCTGACGATCTTGGAGACGCCCGGCTCCTGCATGGTGACACCGTAGATGACGTCGGCCTGCGCCATGGTGCGCTTGCTGTGCGTGATGACGACGAACTGCGTGTTCTCGCTCATCTCGGCGATCAGCTTGGCGAAGCGGCCCACGTTGGTCTCGTCCAGCGGCGCGTCCACCTCGTCGAGAATGCAGAACGGAGCGGGCTGGTACTGGAAGATGCCGACCAGCAGCGCCAGCGCCGTCAAGGCCTTCTCGCCGCCCGAGAGCAGCAGAATGTTTTGCAGCTTCTTGCCCGGAGGCGAGGCCACGATATCGATGCCACTCTCTGCTGCGTTCTCCTGATCGGTCAGCTTCATGAAGGCCTGGCCGCCGCCGAAGAGCTTGGCAAAGGTGACGGAGAAGTTCTCGTTGATGGCTGCAAAGGCTTCGTCGAACTTCTGGCGCGAGATCTCGTCGATCTCCTTGATCGAGGCCTGCGTGTTCTCGATTGACTCCAGCAGGTCTTTGCGCTGGGTTTCATAGACGGCGTGGCGTCCGGAGACCTCCTGGTACTCTTCGAGCGCCATCATGTTGACCGGCCCCATCGATTCCAGCCGCTGCTTCAGCGCGCGCGCCTGCTCCTCTTCCTGATGCAGTTCGTCGCCCGCGATGCGCGCGATCTCGCTGTCTGCGCGCAACGCGGCGGCCTCAACGGCCAGATCGTCCAGGCAGGTCGACTCGATGTGCTCGATATCGGAGGTCAGCTTTGCCTGACGCGCCGCCAGAGCAGCCCGCTCCTCGCGCAGGGCCTCCGTCTCATGACGCAGCCCGCGCAGCCTCTGATCCAGCTCTTCGAGCGCTGCGCGCAGCGCCGCCGCCTCTTCGGTCAACTGCGCTCCGGTTGCCAGCGCCTGCGCGCGCGTCTCGGCAAGCTGACTGTGCTGCGCCGCCAGCGTGGCCGTCTCTTCTTCGCGCCGCAGCTTCTCCGCGCTCGCCGTGGCAAGCTGCTGTTCGAGCTGCTGCATGCGCTGATTCTGCGTGTTGAGCAGGCGCTCGGTCTGATCGAAGCCGGCCTGCGCGTTGCGCCGCCGCTCTTCAAATCCTGCCAGTGACACGGCTGCCTGCGCTGCTTGCTGCTGTAGCTCCTCGCGGCGACTGCGAAGCTGGGGCAACTGCTGCTGCAACTCGGCAAGCTGGTTGTCGAGCGTAGTGCGTTCTTCCTCGAAGGCCGACGCCTCCTGCTGCTTGCGCGAGATCAGCTCCGTCTTCTGGCCCGACGCCTCGCGGTTGCGATCCGTGGCCTGCGACCACTCCTGAAGTCTGCGCTCGATGCGCACGGTCTCCGACTCCATCTGCCGCAGCGCGGCTCCGGAGTTGGCGGCCTCGCGTTCGGCCTCGTGCCGCTGCTGAACCCGGCTTTCAATGGTCTCGTTCAGGTCCACCATCTGCCGCTGAAGCAGCGCCGTGCTGAAGTCCGCCTGAGTCAGGGCCTGTTCCGTCTGCTCGATCTTCTGCTGCACCTCGGCCAGCTCGCGCTTCAATGCCAGCGGCCCCTGCGCGCGCGGACGTCCGCCGGTCACGGTCACGTTGTGGAAGGTCTCTCCGGTGGGCGAGAGGAAGAAGGCGTGCGGGTTCGACAGCGCCAGCGTCCGCGCCGTGTAGGAGTCGGGCGCGACATAGCCGTCGCGCAGCTTGGGCAGAATGACTTCCAGTGATTTGCCGAAGCCGTCCAGCACGCGCACGCAATCGCGCAGCGCTACTACGCCTTCGATGTTGGTGATGCTGCTGCGGGCTTCGCTCTCCAGGTTCTCAGCAAAGGCGAAGTTCGCCTGCGCGTCGTTGGGATGAACCATAAAGGTCGCGCGTCCGGCCACGTCGGTCTGCAACAGGCGCACACCTTGATCGGCGGCGTCCCAGCTCTTTACGACGATATAGTTCAGCTCGTCGCGCAGAAACTCATCGACTACGCTCTCGTACTGGCCGTCCACTTCAAGGAAGTCCGCCAGCGTGCCGATGGGAGCCATGTTGTCGTGCTCGCGCGGCGCGGCCTTGAAGATGTTGCGCACGGTCTCGGTGGAGTAGCTGTGATCGCGGATCAGCCATTCTAGCTAGCTTGTATGACCATCGAGCGATGCGCTTTCACCGCGAAGCGTATCGCCATCCTGCTAGCTCTCCGACGCTTCCTTGGGCTTCGTGTCCAGATTG
>WQYS01000132.1 GCA_009781125.1 Acidobacteriaceae bacterium
ACGAAGTGCTCGCTGGCCTGGATCAGCGTGTTGGGGAACTCGCGCAGCAGCATGTCGTAGGTCGGTTTGCGGGCCAGCGCGATGGCGTTGCCGTTAGTCTCGGAGCGGTAGCCCCAGCCGTCAAGAATAGTCAGAACGATCGGTTTGTGTGCCATGGTTTAGGTTCAGAATACCATCCGCCGGAGAAACCGGTTCAAGACGCTATACTCAAGGGACAACGATGATAACCACGCCCCGCGCTCAGAACTTCCGCATGCCCGCCGAGTGGGCCGCTCACGCCGCGACCTGGATCGCCTGGCCTCACAACGCCGAGGACTGGCCGGGAAAGTTCCCGCCTATCCCGTGGGTTTATGGCGAGATCGTCCGCCATCTCTCTGGCTGCGAGGACGTTCACATCTTGGTCAACGACGAGACCGCCGAAAAACGCGCGCGGCGAGTGCTGCTTCGTGCCGGAGCCAATCTGGCTCGCCTGCACTTCCATCACTGGCAGACGGATCGCGTCTGGCTGCGCGACTCCGGGCCGATCTTTGTTAAAAGCGACACGAGCGGCGAGCTTGCTATTACCAACTGGCGATTCAACGCATGGGCGAAGTATTCCAACTGGCAGCGCGACGATCAGGTGCCGCGCCACGTAGCGCAGTTTTATGAGATGAAGGAGTTTCAGCCGGTTGCCGCCGATCGCCGCCTTGTGCTCGAAGGCGGTTCCATTGACACCAACGGCGCGGGTATTCTTCTGACCACCGAAGAGTGCCTTCTCTCCAAAGTGCAGCAGCGCAACCCCGGCGTTTCGAAGGAGCAGATCGAACAGGCCTTCCACGACTATCTAGGCATCGACCAGACTCTATGGCTGCATCGCGGCATCGCAGGCGATGATACCCACGGACATGTGGACGACATTACACGCTTCGTAGACGAAAATACGATTCTCACCTGCATCGAGCCGAACACCCGCGACGAGAATCATCTTCCGCTGGCCGAAAATCTTGACCGGCTGCGTTCTGCGCGTAATCTCAACGGCAGACATTTCAGGATCGTCGAGCTGCCGATGCCTGCGCCGGTTGTCTTCGACGGGCAGCGGCTCCCGGCCAGTTACGCCAACTTCTATATTGCGAATGGATTAGTGCTGGTTCCCACGTTTAACGACGCTAACGATCGCCACGCGCTCAACATACTCTCCGAATGTTTTCCGGATCGGAAGATCATAGGCATTCACGCGGTCGATCTCATCTGGGGTCTGGGTGCGCTGCACTGCCTGACTCAGCAGGAACCTATGTAAACAGCCTTGAAAGGAAAGGTCTGCAATGAAAATCCGCAGCAAGACTACTTTGATTTCAGCTTTGCTCCTGACCTTATGTTTGGCGACGTTTATTCCTAGCAGCTTGAAGTTCGTCTCAACATGGAGAGAACCCTATTTCAATAAATGTGGTGCTAACGTAGATAACCTTTTGGTGCAAACCTACATGCATTCGAGCGCCGAAGACTTCAAACAGAAACTTCTTGCATGTGGTCCTAGTGTGCAAAACGTTTTGGTGCCTTGGGGATTTTTTTCTCTCGGATTCGTGATGATCGGTTTGATCACCCTTTGGACGGGATATAGAAAAAATGAACGTCGGGCATGGTTTGTTATGTTCATCATCGTCCTTTTTTATGTTTTTTCCGGCAATGTATTACCTTTGCTCCAGATTGGTCAGTCGTTAAGTGATGGTATCCAGTGGCTCGATTTTTTCAAAATGAAATCGTGGGAGGATCTGTCAGTCCAGAGGTTTGGGGTTTCGATTCTTACCTTTCTAGTGATGCTGATCGCTCTGCTCCTACCGGTCAAAGCGTTTTTCTGGAAGCCCGCTAACTCGAAGGTGCTGGATGAACAGTCAAGCTGATATCGACTATCTCCGCGCGGCCATCGCCGAGGCTCACACGGCACAAGCCGAGGGAGAAGTTCCTGTTGGAGCCGTCGTGGTCGCGCCCGATGGCGCGATCATAGGCCGGGGCCAGAACCGGGTACTGCGCGACTCGGACCCGACAGCGCACGCCGAGATTGTAGCTCTGCGCGAGGCAGGCCGAGCCTTGTCGAACTACCGCATCGTCGCTCCTGAGGGCGGATGCACGCTGTATGTGACGCTCGAACCCTGCGCCATGTGTGCCAGCGCGATTCTGCATGCGCGCATTGAGCGGCTCGTCTATGCCGCCGACGATCCCAAGGCCGGAGCCTGCGGCTCTGTGCTTTCGGTACTGAACCATCCCCGGCTCAATCATCGCGTCGAGGTCACCAGCGGACTTCTGGCCGACGAGTGCAGCCGCATGCTGAGCGATTTTTTTCTGGAGCGCCGGGAAAAGAAACTCCCGTAAAATCAGGAGAAATGGAACTCATCGTTTACACAGCTCCCTGGTGCCGCGACTGCCGCGAGGCCAAGCGTTTTCTCGCTGACCATGACATCCCTTACAAAGAGATCAACATCGAGGCCACGCCCGGCGCGGCTGATCTCGTCATTGCCAACACGGGCAAGCGCGCCATCCCGCAGTTCGTCATCGACGGCAGGTGGGTTCAGCCGTATCGTCCCGGCAAGGGTTTTCTCTACGACGAGATGAGCGAGCTGCTCGGAGTCACGCAAGCAGGATGATTCCACAGAATCCATGCAGGTAGAATGAAGTTATAACATTTCATCCGTAACAAGCTGGAGAACTGATGATTCCGCGCTATACCCGCCCCGCGATGGGCCGCATCTGGTCTGATGAGAACAAATACCGCTGCTGGCTTCGGGTCGAGACCGCAGCCTCGCAGGCGCTCGCGCGCTTCGGCCTGGTTCCGCAGGAGGCCGCCGACGCTATCCGCGACCGCGGCGGATTTACTGTTGAACGCATCGACGCTATCGAGGCAGAGGTGCGCCACGACGTCATCGCCTTCACCACGACCGTCGCCGAGCACATCGCCAATCCGGAGCACTCTCGCTGGCTGCACTATGGCCTGACTTCGACCGATGTGGTCGATACGGCGCAGGCGCTCCAGATCAGGGAGGCGTCGGCGCTGATTCGCGCAGGCATCGAGGCGCTCGCAGAGACGCTGAAACGCCGCGCCCTGGAGTTCAAGACCACGCCCATCATAGGCCGCACGCACGGCATACATGCCGAGCCTTCCACCTTTGGGCTTAAACTTCTGCTCTGGTACGCGGAGATGCAGCGCAACCTCGTCCGCTTCGATGCGGCTGCCGAAGACCTGAGCGTGGGCAAACTCTCCGGAGCAGTCGGAACCTTCGGGCACCTGAAGCCGGAGCACGAAGAGGCCATCTGCGCCGAACTCGGCCTGAAGCCTGCTGCTATCGCCACGCAAGTTCTTCAGCGCGACCGCCACGCGGCTTATATCTCTACACTGGCCGTGCTGGCCAGCTCGCTCGACAAGATCGCCACCGAGATACGTCATCTGCAGCGCACCGAGGTGCGCGAGGCCGAGGAGTTCTTCTCGGAGAAGCAGAAAGGCTCCAGCGCCATGCCGCACAAGCGCAATCCGATTACGAGCGAGCAGATCTCGGGTCTGGCGCGAGTGATGCGGGCCAACGCGCAGACCGCGCTCGAAAACGTGGCGCTGTGGCACGAGCGCGACATCTCGCACTCCTCTGCCGAGCGGGTCATCTTTCCCGACTCAACGATCCTTGCCGACTACCTGCTGGTGAAGATGAACAATTTGATCGACAAACTGCTGGTGTATCCGGCTCGGATGTTGAAGAACCTCGAATCTACAGGCGGACTCATCTTCTCAGGCCAGTTACTTCTCGATCTGGCCGAGTCCGGCATGAGCCGCGAGGACGCCTACCGTCTGGTGCAGAGTCATGCCATGCGAAGCTGGAAGGAAGGGCTGGTCTTCCGCGATGAGGTCGCTAAAGATACGGAGATCACGGCCCGGCTCACTCCGGAAAAGCTGGCCCGCGCCTTTGATTACAATCGCCAGTTGTCGAATGTCGATGCCATCTTCAGCAGGGTTCTTAAGGGTTAGTGCTGCCCCGGCGCTGCGCGATGCTTATGGACGTATCGTATCTTCGACACCCGGAATCTGCCTGTTGCCTGCAAGCGCTGGCGGACCAGCGACAAAAGAAGGCTGGGAGTCTTCGGGGTTGTTGATGACGAATATCTGTGCGTCTTTAGGCGGATGGAACCGTCCATAGATGAGATACGCAACCACGATGCCGCCCGTTACCTCGGGATGCAGCGCGGCCAGAGGGATCAGATACTTCTTGCTCCTCACCAGAGATTCGGCGACGCCGTGAACGCCGTGGCTCCTGGGCACGCTTCCCGGAACCTGCGGAATCACAAAGATCGTCATCTTCACCTCGGGATGCCGCTTTCTATACCTCGTCAGCGAGCGCGCAATCTGTTTCGGAGTCGTCATGCCAACATCGGCTATGAAATTCCGCCGGGCAGAGTGCGGCAGGTACAGATTCATCACCATGCGCGCGAAATCCGCGCAGTTGTGAAAGAACAGGTTGAAGCGCGAGGCGTTTTTGCGGTCGTTCAGAAAGGCAATGAGCCGCTGGTCCTGCTCGGCGGTCGTCTCAAACTGGAATCCATAAATCTTGCGGTCGTAGGAGGAGCCGATCAGTTGAATCCACTCTCCGCCGGGAGCCTTGCCGTCCGCGCCGTCGGGAGCGAGCTCTGCTAGATACTCTCTGCGGTAGGCATCCCGCAGCTCAGCCACCTTGGCTCGATCCACCCAGGCCGGGATATCATCGGTGGAATCGACGGCGTAGAGATATGGAACCAGCGGCACGGCGATCCAGTCATATCCGGCAATCTTGTGGTAGCGGCTGATGACGGTTCCATGCTCGCCCTGATGACAGAGGCGAAGCCTGGCCGGAGTATCGGCGCAGACATGATCCAGATAAACCGCCGCGTGTCCGGTAGGATTGAAGGCTCCGAAGTCACCATAAGGCTCTTCCATCAGGAAGGCCACTGAAGCACAGGCCCGCGAGCCTTGCAGCAATGCCGCAAAACCGGCCAAAATTAACATGCATAGGCATCGGGTTAGCTTGCCTCGTGCTCGCCGCATTCTCCTCCCGGTGATTAAAGCTTACCCCGTTTTAAACAGCAGAATGCGCCGAAAAGTCGCGCACGCATCCGCTCAAATACAGGTAGGAAGACAACGAATCAGGCAGACGAGGCCAAGGTGCGCGTGGAGCGGGAGACCGGGATCGAACCGGCGACATTCAGCTTGGGAAGCTGACGTTCTGCCACTGAACTACTCCCGCGCAAGCCTCACTTAAGCAGCATCGCACACACGCTTGGCCGATGGCAACTGTTTCCCCTCTGTCGCAAAGCACCCTAACTTCCTAGCGAGTTCGCTGCACCGGTGGAAGGTGACTGTCAGCCGCGCCATTGCCGGGCTTCATCAGATCGTCGTAGATAAGCTGGAAAGGCTTCAGCGATACCGATATCTTCCCCAGGTATGGATGGTCCATGGCCGAGAGCAGGAAGATCATCAGCCCGAGCAGCGACGCAAACATCGCCGTCATCCAGAGATGCATCCTGCGGTTGTTCAGGTGGAAGCACCACGTCACGGCGATGTTAATCACAGCGCCGACGTAGACGAGCGCCCATAAGGCTCCGGAAAGCCCCGCCGTCACGCCCAGCAGCCGCGACCTTCTGCGCTGTACAAGTTCGTTGAACCTGTCGAAGGTCTCGGCGTGTAATATCTTCTGCTCGTCCGAGGCCGGTTCAAAGGTGGCGAGGTCGCTTTCAAGTCTGGCTACGAACGCGACGTTCCCCCTCGGAATAATGCCCTTCTGCTGCTCCGGCCAGGCCACGTAAATCACTTCGTGGACGTAACTCCGCAGGTCGTCTTGCAGCCGTCCGCGGGCCGGTTCAGGATACTGGCTGACATCGAGATAAAAGGCTGCCAGCGTGCTGGCTTCGTCGTCAACCTTCTGCTGGGTTGCAGTCATGGTAGACCAGTCGCCCACCATCAGCAGGCCGAGCGTGATGCCATATAAAACCGTGATCGAGCCGAAGTAGTATCCGACGATATCGTTGTACGAAAGCGTAGCGTGATGGAGCGTCGGCGCCCATCTGCGGGTTGCAACCAGCCCTGCGATTCCGAAGGCACAGAAGACCAGCACGGTCAGCAGGCCGGACAGCCAGAGCGGCAGTGTGTACATCCAGCTAATCATGGACACCACCCCGAAAATGCACACTCTGGCTTATGTGGATTACAGACGTTCGGCAACCGGTCATGCCGCGTAAGCTGCATGGACCGCGATGTTCTTAGTGTCTGTCCGGCGGTTTGGCAGCAATGCGCTCCACCTCGACCTGCTGACGCCGCACCGTGTCGCGCACGGTTTCGGTGCGATCGGTGCCGGTCTTGCCGATGACAACCTCCTCGGAGACCCGCGTAGATTTGGAGACGACAGGCCGCTCGCTTGTCTCCAGCACCTCGATGGTGCTGTCGGACCAGTCGATGTCCTTCACGTAGTTCGGATCGCTGACCGCGCGGCGGACGATATCAGCATGTTCCTCGTGCAGGGTCACCTGCTGCTCGACCGGCTTCTCGACGACGAAGCGGCGAATGCGCGTAGTGCCATCTTCGACCAGCCTCTTGCCCACGTCCATATGCTCTTCGGCCAGGCGAAGAACTTGATTCTTCCCCAGGTCGGTCGTTATGGGTTTGGTGGGCACGGTCGCGGCAACTGCTGCTGTTGTCGCAATAGTCGCAGCCGATGCCTTCG
>WQYS01000133.1 GCA_009781125.1 Acidobacteriaceae bacterium
CGCTCTCCAGAAAGCAACGGTGCTGCTCCAACTCGCCTGCCAACCCCGCCGACTGCTCGCGCGCCTGCGCCAGATCGTCGTTCCCCGTAGCCAGACGCGCCGCCAACTCGGTAATTCTATCGGCATTCGCCGCCGCACGCGCTGTGTTTCTTTCCAACTCCACGGCAGACTGGTTCGCCCGTGCACCCGCCTCACGAATCTGCTCGTCGAAGGCGTATCCCTTGCGAATGCCCTCGGTGTGCTCGGCGTCCATCTGATCGACGGCGGCGGCCTGCGTGTCGATCTGCGCGTTGAGCGCGGCGATCTGCCCGGTCGTGGCCTCCTGCTCCGAGTCCAGTTGCGACATGCGGCTGGCGAGCACCACGCGGAGCTTCGCGCGCAGCTCCTTGTGCAGCGCGCCGTAGCGCTCGGCCTTGGCCGCCTGACGCTTCAGAGACCCCATCTGGCGGGTGATCTCCTCGAAGATGTCGTTGATGCGGGCCAGGTTCTGCCGTGCCGACTCCAGCCGCAGCTCGGCCAGCCGCTTCTTGGTCTTGAAGCGGGTGATACCGGCGGCCTCTTCGATGATGCCGCGGCGCTCCAGCGGCTTCGAACTGAGCAACTGGCCGATGCGCTCCTGGCCGATGATGGCGTAGGATTCACCGCCCAGGCCCGTACCCATGAAGATGTCCTGGATGTCGCGCAGGCGGCAGATTTTACCGTTTTGCAGATACTCCGAGTCGCCGGAGCGGAACAGGCGCCGGGTCACGGTGATCTCGCCCGCGCGCACCGGAGCGCGATTGAACTTGCGCCGCCGTATCTTCAGGACAACAGTTCCAGGGGTCACGGCAGGGTTGTGCGCGGCGGACGGGGCTGACGGATCGATTGGCTCAGCAGTTGCGGCCTCTGACTCGGCGGCGGGCGCCTCTCCTTCAAGGACTACGCCCGGCTGGGCCTCGGCCACGGCGTCTTCGGTCTCCTGAGCGTGTTCGCGGCGCAGGGCGTCCTCGTCCCAGTCGGAGACCTGTTGGCCCTGCGGGCTGTGCTCGTCCGGATGCTCGTTGATGACAACAACCTCAGGGCCATCGGCAGGCAGAGCGCCGTCATAGACCTGCGGGTCCACCAGCGTCAGCGACACCTCGGCCATACCGGTCGGCTTGCGCTCGCGGGTTCCGGCAAAGATGACGTCCTCCATCTTGCCGCCGCGCAGGCTCTTGGCCGACTGCTCGCCCAGCACCCACGTAATGGCGTCGGCAATGTTGGACTTGCCGCAGCCGTTCGGCCCAACAATGGCGGCGATGCCCTCGCCGGAGAGCTGCACCTCCGTGCGGTCGCAGAACGACTTAAACCCGAGAATCTGAACTTTTTTGAGCTTGAGCAAGGCCACCTCATACACCCCGGTTGGTCGCTCGGGGAGGAAACTGGTACACGGTAAGACTCTCTCAACTCTAGCGAGGGCCAGCGGGTGGAATCAACCACGGCAACACTATATGTTGTGGATAAGGCGGTCCTAATACCATCAGCAAGGGAGTGCCAGGAGAGATGCGGGCGACTGACAGGTTTTCCCTGGAAGAAGACAGGGCCAGGATCAAAAATCCCGGCCCCAAGTCGCTGTTATACCGTGTATTTACTGGATGCCCTCAGCGCCCCGCCTGACCGTGCTGCCTCCAGAGTCCGATTTGGCTGCCCGAAAAGTGGGAACGTATAAGACATTTCCACTTTAGCCGGGTTCGATGCAGGAATCAACAGTTTCAACACTATATATTGTGGATATCTTGTTCACAATACAAAATCGGGCGTTGACGAAAGAGATTCCGGCCTCGGGAGCCTTTTTGCGTACAGTCCAGGATGCTTGGGTAACCCTATCCTGAGGTCGCCGCGGCGACCTCAGGATGGGGCACCCGGGCGAATCGCTGCTATTCTTTAGCGGATGCCGTCCGCGACCAAACCTGTCCGCGCTCCCTCTGTCGCCGGAGCCACCACGGCGCTGGTGCTTTTGACGGCGCTCAACTTCACCAACTATATTGCCCGCTACATCCTTCCGGGCGTTCAGGAACAGATACGCGGCGAGTTCCACCTCACCGACGGCGAGATCGGTGCGCTGACCTTCTGGTTCATGCTCACCTACATGCTGACCTCGCCGGTGACGGGCTGGCTCGGCGACCGCTTTCCGCGCAAGCCCATGATCGTGCTGGCGGCGCTGTTCTGGAGCGCGATCAACTTCTTTACCGCCTCGGTGCAGTCGTACGAATCGCTCAATCTGCGTCACGCCGCGCTGGGCTTCGGCGAGGCCAGCTTCGGCATCTTCGCCCCGGCGGTGCTCGCCGACTTCTACCCCCCGGAGCAGCGCAACCGCGTGCTGACGATCTTCAATGTAGCGATCCCGGTGGGCGCGGCACTCGGCTACCTGGTCGGAGGCATGGTGGGCGAGCGGCACGGCTGGCGGATGTCCTTCACCGTCTCGGCCATTCCCGGAGCGATCCTGGCGCTGCTGATCCTCTTCTTCATGCGCGAACCCGAGCGGGGAGCTAGCCAACAAGCTGTCGTCGCCCCTGCCGGGAACGGGAATCTCATCAACCGCCTTGGGGCCTACCTCCAGTCAGTCCTCAAGCTGGCAAAGAACAAGGCGTATCTGGCCTCGATTCTGGGCTACGCCGCGGTCACCTTCTCGCTGGGCGGAATCTCGTGGTGGATGCCGTCGTTTCTGCAGCGCGTCGGCGGGCGAACGCAGTCAGAGGCCGCGTATCTCATGGGCGGCATCACGGTCGTGACCGGGCTGCTGGGGACAATCGTTGGCGGAGTGATTGCTCATCGCTGGAGCCGCAGAACATCGAAGGCCCTCTACTATGTTCCGGCTCTCAGCGCGGCTCTGGCGGTTCCTCCGGCGCTGGTGTGCTTCTTTGGCCCGCAGCGCTGGACCGTTCCCGCGCTTGCCGTGGCGGTCTTTCTGATCTTTCTCGGAACCGGGCCGGTGAATGCGGCTACCGTCAACGCTGTTCGGCCAGAAGTCCGCGCCATGGCGATGGCCGGGCAGTTGTTTGTGATTCACGCTCTCGGAGACGCCATCTCGCCGCCGATTATAGGAGTCATCAGCGACCGCTCCACGCTGAACCTCGGACTAGGCTCAACGCTGATCGCGCTGGTCGTAGCGGCGATTCTGTTCACATGGGGTTCGCGCTACGCTCCGCCGCTCTCGGAGCCAGCGGCTGCATGATGGCGCTATCGATCCTTGCATGGATCGTGGCCATCGCGTGGCTGTGGAAGGCAGTTACAGCTTTTCGTGGTCTCCGCAGCATCCCGAATCTGCTGGATGAACAATACAACCGGCTTCCGGAAGGAATGCCTTCGATTACCGTGATCGTTCCGGCACGGGATGAGGCGGAGGCGCTTCCGGAGGCGCTCGCTTCGCTACTCGGGCAGGACTATCCGCGCCTGCACGTCGTTGCTGTCGATGACCGCTCGACCGATGCTACTGGAACTATTATGGACGCGCTTGCGGCTGAATACCCTGACAAACTCAGCGTCCTTCACGTCACTGAACTACCCGAGGGATGGCTTGGCAAGACGCACGCGATGGCTTTGGCCGCGCGTCACGCTACCGACGCCGACAAGCCCGACTATCTCCTGTTCACCGATGCGGATGTTATCTTCCACTCCGAAGCGATTCGCCGCTCGCTGGCTGAGGCCGTAGCCACTCAGGCCGACCACTTCGTTACCTTCCCGACGCCCGTCGTGCGGACGATTGGCGAAGGCATGCTTCTTGGCTATCTCGGAGTCATGGGACTATGGGTAACTCGTCCTTGGCTGGCGTCTGATCCGAAGTCCAAACGCGATTTCATCGGCATCGGAGCGTTCAATCTGCTGCGCACGTCGGCGTATCAGCAGATGGGAGGATTCGACGCTCTGCGCATGACGATTCTCGAAGACCTGACTCTGGCCTGGCGGATCAAGCGTTCCGGACTGCGTCAGCGAGCAGCGATGGCTCCCGGCATGGTGCAGGTTCACTGGGCTTCAGGGGCCACGGGAATCGTCAATGTCATGACGAAGAATCTGTTCGCAGCTCTGCGTTTTCGCACGTGGACAGTGCTGGCGGCAACTGTATGGATCGCGCTGTTCACGCTGGCTCCGTTTGTTTGGCTGGCGTTGCCATCAACAAGGTTAGCTGCGTGCGTCACGCTGGCCGCGATTGTTCTGCTGTATGCAGCGTGCAGCAGGCACAGCAGTATTTCAGTTTTCTACGCGGCGCTCTTTCCCTTGGGAACCGTCTTCTTTCTGTACTCGCTGTTACATTCCACCTACATCACGCTCAGAGTCGGAGGCGTTAACTGGCGCGGCACCTTCTACTCACTTTCGGAACTACGGAAAAACTACGATGACGATTGGTGGTGAAAAGTCTACCGTTCGCTCCAGCTCAGCTTGTTGCGCAGCACGCTGAAGAGGCCATTATGGTGCGGGCGGAGCAGGCTTACTTGATACTCGCTTCTCTTGCAGATCACCTTATCGCCAAGCTCCAGTTCGACGGTCTGTTGTCCATCGACGGTAAAGGAGGTTCCCTCCGGCGCTCCTTCGACGTTGATGGCGATGGTGGAGTCGCCGGGAACCACAAATGGGCGAATCGTGAGCACGTGCGGACACAGCGGCGTGACCACATGCGCGTTCACCGAGGGCATGACAATCGGGCCGCCCGCCGAAAGATTGTAGGCCGTCGAGCCGGTTGGCGTAGCCACAATAATTCCGTCGGCGCGAATGACGGCGGCCAGTTGCTGATCGATCTCGATGGAAAAATCGGCAATGCGGGCGATGGAGCCGTTGGCGACTACAACATCGTTCAGAGCGTCCCAGCACTGAAGCATCTGTCCATTGCGGTGCAGCTCGGCGCGGATCATGTCGCGCTTTTCAATGTTGGCGCAGTTCGCGCACCAGGCTTCGAGCGAGGTGTAAAGCTCGGAGAGCGGAACCTCGGTAAGAAAGCCGAGCGATCCCAGATTGATGCCGAGAATAGGCGTAGGCGTGCGCGCGAAGGCGCGAGCTGCCGCCAGCAGCGTTCCATCTCCGCCGAGCACGACGACAACCTTCGGGCCGTGCTGCGGGAGTTTATCGCGCTCAATGGATTGAGGCGCATCGACGTAGGCGGCGCTGACCGGGTCGAGCAGAGCCTCGTAGTTGTGCGCTGCAAGCCAGCCAAGAAGCTCGCGCAGGATCAGCGAAAGCTCGGGCTTTTGCGGCTTCGAGATGATGGCGGCCTTGAACATGAGTCTCCAGTGTAATCGCGGGCGGCGTCAGATTGCGCCTCCACAGAGCGCCTACGGATAGAATAATGATAATAACGGGATGCGCGTCATCAGAAAGCGGCGCCGCTCGCCGCGGGGCATCCCGGAACCCGGCGCGCGGGCGGAGCATCTAAACAGAGAATCAGCCGGAGCAAGCCGCAGCGCAGCAATTTCGAGTGAATCCTGCCAGGAGACGCGCAGGTTCAAGCAGGATGACGGAGATAAAAACTTTTGTTGGTTGAAGGAGCTGGAACGGTGATGGAGCTGGTTTTTCGCCGAAGGATACCCCTGGTTGGCATGGCGGCGGTTGGCGTTCTGCTTGCGGGCTGCAAGCAGAGCAAGCCGGTTGCTGCCGCTGCCGGGCCGCAGATTCCGCAGGTTAAAGTGGCGCAGGTGGTGCTGAACCCGGTCCCGCTGACCGACACCTATGTGGCCACCATCAAGAGCCGCCGTTCGGCGACCATGCAGCCGCAGGTGGATGGCAATCTCGTCCGTATTTATGTCAGGTCCGGCGATATCGTGAAGGCGGGCCAGACTCTGATGCAGATCGACCCGCTCAAGCAGAAGGCGACCGTCGAGTCGCAGCAGGGGACTCAGGCACAGAAGAAGGCCGTTTACGACTATGCCGCCATTAACGTCGAGCGGCAGCGCAAGCTCTTCGAGGCGGGCGTGGTCTCGCGCGATGCCTACGATCAGGCGACTCAGGCCTATCAGAACGCCAAGGCCGACTACGATGCCAACGCCGCGCTCACCGACACGCAGAAGGAGCAGCTTTCCTACTACCAGATTCGCGCGCCTTTCGCGGGCATCGTCGGAGACATTCCGGTTCGCATGGGCGACTATGTCTCTCCGGCGACGGTCCTGACCACGGTCGATGAGATCGCCGATCTGGAAGCCTACATCTACGTGCCCACCGAGCGGGCCGCCGAGGTCCGCACCGGGCTTCCGGTTGAGATACTGGATTCGGCAGGCAAGGTGCTGACGAAGACCACCGTCGCCTTCCTTTCGCCGCAGGTGGACAACGGCCTGCAGAGCATCCTGGTCAAGGCGGAGATTCCGCACAGCGACGAGGTGGTGATGCGCAACGCGCAGCTCGTCCGCGCGCGCATTACATGGAGCACCAATCCGATTCCGGTGGTGCCGGTACTGGCCGTTTCGCTCGTGGGAGGCCAGACGTTCGTCTACGTCGTCAAGCCGACGGACAAGGGCTTTGTCGCGCATCAGATTCCCATTACGGTCGGCGAGACCATCGGTAACGATTATCCGGTTCTGAGCGGCCTGAAGCCCGACGATAAGGTCATTCTCTCCGGCTTGCAGATGATGCAGGAAGGCATGCCCGTCAAGCCTATCGGCTGACATCTCCCATTCATGAGCGATAAAGCCGCGGCAATGAGTCTAGGCACTATAGAGAATGATTTTATTTGTGCAAAACACGGATGCTTC
>WQYS01000134.1 GCA_009781125.1 Acidobacteriaceae bacterium
ATCGCACGGCGGGCGTGTTGCTGGCCTGATCGCCCGTTCACCGTGTCATTTCCAGTAACCTGCTGATTTGTTGAGGTTTGATAATTTCAAAGAAGAGCGATTGACAGCGATGTCATATATGGGATACTTAATTGGCATGGAACTTTTCATTGATACCGCGATTGTTGCAGAGATTCGAGAGGCTCAAAGCTGGGGCATTCTCGATGGCGTAACTACAAACCCAACCCACATTGCCAAAAGCGGACGTGAACTGGAAGACGTCCTCAAGGAGATCTTCTCCATCTGCCCCGGTCCGATCAGCGTGGAGACGGTCAGCGCCGATGCTGAAGGAATCGTAGCGGAAGGGCGGGCCATAGCGGCTTTCCACAAGAATGCGGTTGTGAAGGTTCCTGTGACGATCGAAGGGCTGAAAGCGGTGAAGCAGCTTTCCAGCGAAGGTATACGCACCAACGTGACCCTGTGCTTCAGCCCGCTACAGGCCTTTCTGGCGGCCAAAGCTGGAGCAACCTATATCAGCCCGTTTGTCCACCGCAAGGAAGAGGCCGGGATGGACGGAATGGAGATGATTCGCCAGATTCGCGCGATCTACGACCGCTACGGATATAACACAAAGATTTTAGCGGCCAGCATTCGCACAGGTAAAGAAGTTCTCGACTGCCTCCTTGCCGGAGCCGACGTCTGCACTATGCCGCTCAATGTCATGGAATCGCTGTACAAGCACCTGATGACCGATGCGGGATTGAAGATGTTCATGGATGACTGGAAGAAAGTTCCTCCTACGGAACTGTTCGCCACCCTTACCCGTCGGTAAGGATATGTCCAACGCTGTCATCCATCGCAGATATGCTGTGAATGCAAGGAAACTCCAACTGGCGAATGCATCTGGGAAAGGTTGGAGTGCTTATATTTACGCGTATCCGGCCTGGTTTCGACCAGGAGTGGAGCAAGGTCGTCCGTGAACGCTGCCTTGTCATGGAGTATTGCTGCTGAAGATACAAGCTGACAAAGAAAGGATACGGCTCATATTTCTTCCGACTGCAAAATCCCGTGCGAGAGGCAAAAAACCACGGCTTCTGTGCGATCGGCGACCTCAAGCTTGGACAGAAGGTTGTTCACATGATTCTTCACTGTGCTCTCGGAGATGCGAAATACGTTGGCGATCTCGCGATTGGTCAAGCCTTTGGCAACCAGCTTCAACACTTCGTTCTCGCGATCGGTTAGCTGCTGGCGGCTCATGCCGCTGGCAAACTGCCGTTCGATCGCCGGAGAGGTCCACCGTTTGCCTGCGTAGACCGTTTCGATAGCCTCTATCAGCATCTCGCGGCCGAGATCCTTCAGGATGTACCCTTGTGCACCCGCATCGAGCACCTGGAAAACCTCGTCCTCTGTCTGGTAGCTGGTCACGATGAGAATGCGCGGATTGGCGAACTCGGCGGCGATAGAGCGTACAACTTCGACGCCCCCCTTCTGCGGCATTCTCAGGTCGAGCAGAAGAACGTCAGGCTTTAGCTCTCGATAGAGCGCAATGGCTTCTGTTCCGTTGGAAGCTTCGCCTACGACCTCAAAACCGGGCTCATTTCCAATCAGGTTGCGGATGCCGATACGGTAGACGAGATGATCGTCGGCAACCAGGATACGTATGTTGCGCGAAGGACGCTGTCTGGCGGAAAATCTGTCCGGTGTCATAGCGGTACCCTTACACATATTAAAGTTCTGCCCGGAGCGGATTGTATCTGCAACTCCGCATCGATAGCAGCCACGCGCTCGCGGATACCGATCAGACCGAAGTGTCCCTCCGCCGTGCCGGGCGCTCGATCTGGATCGAAGCCCTTCCCGTTATCTTCCACTTCCAGAGTAACCCCTCGCGGTTCGTACCGGAGGCCAACGCGAATTCTGGTGGCGGAGGCGTGACGAACAGCGTTGGTAATCGCCTCCTGCCCGATGCGGAACAGGTTGTTCACAATATTATAGGAAAGCGCGACAGGTTCTCCGCTCACCTGCTGTTCGATCTCTGTCGCCGTTGCCGCCTTCATCTGCTGAATGGAGTGAGCGAGCAGCACGTCAAGACGGTCGCTGCGCGAAGGCGCGCGCAGCATCTCAATCGAGAGATGGGACTCGTTTCTGCTGTGACGGACAAGGTGCAACGCCTCCTTTAACAGCTTCTTTGCTTGCTCGGGACTGTGCTCCATCACCTGATCGGCGGCTTCCAACTCGAGCGAGATGCCGGCAAATCCCTGCGCCAGCGTGTCGTGAATGTCGCGGGCGATCTTGGCCCGTTCCTCGGCAATGGTCCTGTAGCGGCGATGCTCCTGACGCAAATATATATTCACCAGAATCAGGATCATAATCAGGAAGATTCCGGCAAGCAGCAGTATATGCGGGCCTGTCCACCAGGATGGGCCTTTGAGCAGTTGCAGGTCGTCCGGACCTCGCAGTTGCAGGGTGAAGGCTTCGCTGTGGCTTGCGCCTGGATCATGGCTGATGAACAAAACGCCGGTGATGCGCAGCGTGGCTCCAGGCTGTATCAGATCTACGGGGATCTCCGCGTCCAGATCGTTGTCGGGCATGACAGCCGAGAAGCTTTGGTGCTCACTGCTCAGGTTGAGCCTTACGCCTGTCAGTCCAGCCGATGTGACTGACACAAGTTGAGCATCCATCTGCACCAGCGCAAGCTCGCTTTCGCCTTCGGCGGCCTGGTCGGACGTAATGGCCAGTGGCAGAGGCATCGCTCCTCCCCACAGGCGGCGCAAGCTGGCGTTGCGCACCTGCGGTCGCGGAGCAAGCACCATTTCGCCGGTCACTTCCACCTCGTCGCCAAGCGCAATTCTGTTGGCATCGGACAAGTCTACGGATATTTCTGTTGCTCCTGTTCTGTCCTGGATCACCACAGAGTGGTGGTTCAGGATCACAATGCCGCGAATCATGACAGGCACAGCCTGCGAGGCCGCGCGCGTCTGCTCAATCGCTGACCAGATGGATTGCAGTTTGGCGTGCCCGGCAGACGGCATATCCGCAGCCTTTGCAGGCAATGCCACGACAGCGACCCACAGGGATAAGGTCATAACAAGCCTTTTGAGGCTCGGTGTGCGCGGGGCGTGGAAGTGCATTGACATGAATAAATCAGTTATGATCTTATACAATCGATTATAAATCCTGTGAACCTGTGATGTGGAGACTGAAAAGACTCACCCCAAAAGCGATTATTCTTGCTTTTCTTGGAACTATCATCGTTCTGGCCTCTCTTTGGTGGGTGCTGGGGGGGCATTTCTCCGGGTGGCGAGGGTATCGAGACCATCGCCTGAGCCGACTCGATGGCTGGCACTCCATCTCGGGCAACTGGTCGCTCAGCAACAACGTGATATCGAACGCGCACTATGGACGGGGCGACATGCTGATTGCCTCCTCTTTCCGCGGTAACAACTACAAGATCGCCGCCGACCTCCGTTTCGATCTGCTTTTTCCGGAGACGCATTACGGCGACGCCGGTCTTGTCATTCGCGTCAGCGATCCGCAGCGAGGCGTGGACTCTTATCGCGGCTACTATGCCGGACTGCGCCCCGACAGTCAGACGCTGGTCCTGGGGCGGGCTTCCTACGACTGGCTTACCCTCAAAGAGTTGCCGCTTGCGGTTCCTGTCGCTAAAAATGAGTGGTACCACATCGAACTCTCCGCTCGCGGATGCGACCTGTCTGTTGAAGCAAGACCTATTCCAGACGGGCCGCCAACGCGAATCGATTACCACGACGCGAACTGCCTCACGGATGGAATGGGAGGCCTGCGTTCTTTCTACACACAGGCTTCGTGGCGTTCTGTGACGATGACCCTCTCTGATCGCGCCAATGGGTCTGCACTCAGGGGTTCGCAACCCAGTGGCTCGCCGAATGCTGGTCAATAATCGTTACGGAAATCTGCGTGCTCCATCTGCCGCCGTGCTTAGCATCCAGGGCCTTTTTCATGGCTTCTATGGCGGCTTTTCCCATCTCCTGCGGATTGCTTACAACCAGCGCATCGATTTTTCCCTGAAGCAGGGCATCGAACTCGTCGCGCTCGCCAGAGATTCCAATCAGCACCGGACGCCTGCGTGCCTGTGAGTTGAAGGTAGATGCGGCCGCATGGGTAGCGAACTCGTCGGTGGTGAAGATTCCGCCCAGATTCGGGTGTTCAGAAAGCAAATCCAGCGTAGCCTGGCGAGCCCTGGCCCAATCGGAGAGTCCGTACTTCACATCCACAAGTTTGATATGCGGCGTGCGCGCGATCTCTTCGGCAAAGCTCTCCTCAATACGCGAACTGCTCTCCACCGTGGGACTGACGCCGACAATTCCTATCTCGCCCTTTCCGCCCATCAAAGCGGCAAACCGCCTGGCGGCCAGCCGTCCCGCTTCTTTTACATCCCATCCCACAAAGGCGTCAAAATCTTCAGCCGCCAGCGCGATGGGCGATCCGATTACCACCACTGCGATTCCCGCCTTCTTGGCTTTGCGCAGTACGGAGGCAAGTACAAGCTGGTGCGAAGGCGCTACGACGATTCCCTGAACATGATTGGCGATGGCGTCTTCGACCATTTGTTCCTGCTCCGCATAGTCGGTGACCTCCTGCGGAGCCTCGAATTGCACCTGGATTCCAGCGGCATCGGCCTCAGCTTTTACCTGATGATTGAAGACCTCCCAGTAGTGCAGACCGCCCGCCGGGGCAATTACGGCGACAGTTGGCGGCTGTTTTTGCCGGCATCCTGCGATCATCGGCACGGCAAGGAGCAGGACAACGTGTAGCAGAGTCTTTCTATATCGAATCTTCAAGTCTTCACCACGGCCCTTATAACTGAGCCAACCACGCAAATTGGAACGAGGCAAATATTCTATCCCAAGTTTTCAGGTTGTCAATAGGCATTTCCTACCTATTTATTCTAATCGATTGCAGTCTATAGTACTGCAAAGTTGAATCCACACACTTTCAGGAGGTAGTATCGTGCGGTTTTCAAGTCGTATTTTGCAGTGTTTAAGTCTGATGATAGGGCTGGCAGTGATCCATCCCTGCGTTTTACATGCTCAGTTTCTCGACCAGGGTGGCCTGACGGGTGTAGTTCAGGACGCTACCGGAGCGGTCATTCCCGGAGCTGTGGTCACGCTGACCAACCCCGCGACGTCTTTGACGTTATCCACCAAAGCCGATACCAGCGGAATGTTTGTATTCTCGCCCATTAAGATTGGCCAATACTCGGTGACCGCGTCCGCCGATGGCTTCCAGAAGACGACGCAGCAGAACATCACCGTATTTGTGGGCCAGCGGTCCAGCGTTACGATCACCTTGAAGACCGGCTCGGTCAACGAGGTCGTAACCGTCACCGACGCTCCGCCTTTGTTGCAGACACAAGAGAGTTCCACCGGGCAGGTCTTCACCATCAAGGAGCTTGACAACACGCCGCTGAATGGGCGCAACGTCATGTTTATGGCTCAGATGGCGGCAGGTGTGGCCGCCACGCCTGGATCGCGCGCCAAGGGCACGGGCGACTTCAGCGCCAACGGCATGCGCGCCGAGCAGAATAACTACGTTCTGGATGGCGTTGACAACAACGCCGTGTCGGTGGACTTCCTGGGCGGCGCCGGCTTCATGATCAATCCTCCGCCAGACGCTCTGGAGCAGTTCAAGATTTCGACCTCCAGCTATAGCGCCGAGTTTGGACGCTCCGCTGGAGCTGTCGTCATAGCCAGCCTCAAGTCGGGCACCAACGATATCCACGGCTCGGTGTGGGAGTACCTTCGCAACGACTATCTTGATGCGAGAGACTGGCTCCTGGCCCCGGGGGCGCCCAGCGCCGCCTACCGTCAGAATCTGTTCGGAGCTGCGCTGGGGCTTCCCATTCGTAAGAATCATCTCTTCTTCTTCGGCGATATACAGGCTAACCGGATCATGATCGACCAGCCGCAAGGCACGGCAACCGTGCCGACGCTGTTAGAGAGAACCGGAGACTTGTCGGAGCTGCTGAATGGCGCCAATCTCGGCGGTAACGCGGTAACGTTGTATCAGCCGGGGAACAGCCCTAATCTGACACCGTATCAGTCAGGGAACAGCGCCACGATGGCACTGCTGTCCAACCCGTCTTGTGCGACTCCTAATACGATTGCACCCACTGCTAGCGGTCAGGTGCTGGGACAGAATGTTCTGTGCTCGGGTACGGGTTCGTACAGCGGGTTGGCGGAGAAGGTCCTGAATATGTATCCGAAGCCTAATGTGCCGGTGCAGGTTGGGGCCAAAAATACCTATCTTGCAAATAACAACTACAGCTACAGCCTGCGGCAGCCGCAGAACACGGTTCAGTGGGACACGCGCCTGGACTGGAATGTCAACGCCAAAGATCAGGCCTTTGCCCGCTTCAGCTATATCAATCAGCGCGGAAACAATGAAGGTCCTATGGGGCCGATCCTGGATGGCGGCGGCGGCAACGGAAATCCGGATATAAGCGGCAAGATGCTTAACTACGGCAATAACTTTGTTCTGAGCGAGACTCATATCTTCAATCCCAACGTGGTTAATGAGTTTCGTTTTGCCTACAACTATGGCAAGTTCTCGATCCTGAATCCCGGCTACGATAGCAACGATGCTGCGGATCTGGGATTTGGCGGAATACCCTACGGGCCTGACTGGCCTATGAACGGCGGTATGCC
Source organism: Acidobacteriaceae bacterium (assembly GCA_009781125.1). The sequence continues at coordinate 6,663 of WQYS01000134.1, forward strand.
CAGCACTACGATCAGCGG
>WQYS01000135.1 GCA_009781125.1 Acidobacteriaceae bacterium
AGTTTGCCGGTGAGTTTACCGCGAGGGTCACACCCGTTCCCATCCCGAACACGGAAGTTAAGCCTCGTTGGGCCGATGGTACTGCACGCGAAAGTGTGTGGGAGATTAGGTGATTGCCGGCATTAATTCAAAAGGCCTCGTTCTACGGAACGAGGCCTTTTTCGTTAAGCGCAAAGTTCATACGATTGCCAGCTACTCTGCCACTCCGTCGCTCACCTGAGCGCAACCCATGCGCAGTATTCCATTGTCGTTGAATACTAACCCATTAAAACGCAGAACGCTACCTACCGCGGGTGTGGCAGTGCTGAGCATCTGCGTGCTGCTATCTGCGTAAACCATTATGGTCCCAGGGTTCGTCAGCAGGTTATCCTGTCCCTGCAGTGCCGCGAGGAGCGGAAACAGATCGTAGGATGCTAGCGAAACTGTGTAGACAGTGAAGTTGCCGTTGCTCGTAATTGCGCTTATCTGCCCGTTAATTGTTTATCGAAAAGAAGAGATTGGCCGGATCTGTGTCATACACAGCAACGCGTGTGGCAACCAGAGTTCCGTCCGCCTGGATCGCCACATCCATATCCACTGGCACGCCAGTAGTAAGCGATGATGCGCTGGCGACTCCTTGAAAAACAGTGCTTCCGTTGGTGCTGATTTGCCATGTGGGCGGTTCTGCGGGAAGAGTGATGAAGTAGCTACGTGTTTCAGCTCCCAACACGCTGAAGTTGGCACTATTTGAATCTACCGATTCAATTAATCCGCGAAGCCCGGTTATTTTCCCATTCGCTGCATTTGATGGCTGAGAGGCGAGCGCAAGCGACCTTAGATAGAAGACAGGCGCAAAAGGGGATGCGCTTGGCGGTGACTGGATTGCCGCCGCGCAGGTCGTAAAGTATGTCGACTGTGGAATCTGTAGGTCCATATCCAGCACCATGCCATTGCCACCGATTGTAATGGGTTCAAGCAGATTCACGGTCACGTTGTTTCCTGCGGAAGAGGCCGGGAAAAAGTATTGGGGTATTCCGCTGGATGGATCAAGGGTCACACAGATGCCCACGCCGAAATTTACCGATACCGTGGCAGAGGTGTATACACCGCCTTGAGGAATACTTACGGTTGCAAGTGGTTGGGCGCTACCATTCAAGGACATGAACTCAACGGACTGGGGCGTGTCCAGCAAAGAGACTGAATTTCCCTTGTTATCGTTCAGGGTTACGCCAGTAATGTTAAGCGCGAACTGCGACCACAGAGCGTTCGCAGTGCTCGACACCAACAGAGTAACGGATGTGCTCCCAGTCGGAGAAGATGGTTGGGAGGAACCTCCGCCACACCCTGCCATGGAAGTCGGTATCAGAAAAATGCATAACGCGCACAAAAGATGGAGTGGCAAAATCTGTCGATGTGAAGCGCAGTATGACGTAGGATTCATGGTACTCCTTCCAAACTGGCAAAATGATACTGTCCAATCTGTGTGTAGTGCTATTAAACTACCATTTACGCTAAAGTTCCATTTCTCTTACAATTTTTCTCATGCCCTTCGTGTTTCGTCCCAACTGCCTCTGGAAGCCGCGAACACGTGAACTGACGCTTGGTCTGCGAGCCATGCTAATGGGGATTTTCAACGTTACGCCAGGCATCGTTGATTTGCCGCCTTGGGGAATTTGGCCGGCAATCGTCAGATGTGACGGGCGTCTGGATTTCTCTTGAATTACTGTGCTCCCTGGCGGCGGAGGATGGTCTTAATTGTCTCGAACATAATCAGCAGATCGAGGCCCAGGGTCATGTGCTTGATGTAGTACAGATCATACTCAAGTTTTACGCGGGTCTGTTCGATGGTGGCCCCGTAGCCATAGCGCACCTGCGCCCAGCCTGTAAGTCCGGGCCGAATCATATGACGTAACTCGAAGTAGGGAATCTTCTCCACCAGAAGCGGCACAAATTCAGGCCGCTCCGGACGCGGACCTACAAAGCCCATGTCTCCGCGCAGAACGTTCCATAGCTGGGGAATCTCGTCCAGACGAACCTTGCGCATGAAACTGCCGATCCTCGTGACACGCGGATCGTTTTTAGTGGCCCACTTAGCGCCTGCGGCCTCAGCGTCCGTGCGCATGGTGCGGAATTTGTAGACAGTGAAGTTTCTTCCACCCAGTCCTACTCGCACCTGCCGGAAAAATACTGGTCCCGGCGAGGATAACTTAACGAACAAAACTACAAATGGGAAGAAAGGAAGGAAGAGCAGAAGTCCAGTAGCGGCAGTAAGTGTGGATACAATACGCCGTGAGATTTGCTGCGAAGGCCGGATACGGAAGCCGTCCGAGTAGATAAAGCTGCTGGGGCGCAGTGTGTCAAGATGCAGCTTGCCGGTGAGCCGTTCCAGCAGCGAGCCTGCCTCCTCGATGACGACGCCGTTGAAGCGCAGCTTCAGCAACTCGTCGATAGGAAGCGCGTTGCGGCGGTCTTCGAGCGCGACAATTACGCGGTCTACCACGGGTTTGGGTGTGAGAAACGGTACCAGCGCGGAGATGAAGGCCCGCTTGCGCTCCGACTCGATGGCCGGAGCCGCGCCCCAGCCCACGACCTCCATGCCTACATCACGGCGGTCGCGTAGCGTCTCCACGACGGTCTGTGCGCGCGGGCCTCCACCCAGAACGTAGACGCGCTCGCGGAATATCTTATGTCCGATGATCCATTCATACATGCTGCGCCACATAAAGAGCGCAAAGGTAAGAAAGGTCAGCCCCAGGACAAAAACATAGCGGCCAATATCAATGGAAGGGAAAAAATAGATGATGGCTGCCAGCAGAAACGAAATAAATCCAAGTACCAGCAGCAGGCGGAAATAAACCTCCCATCGCTCTGAAATTCTTTGCGGAGCGTATAGGTCGAAGTAATAGGAGCACAACAAGGTCAGCGCTGTAAGTCCGAGAATTTTATAGATTCCGTACTCATAATTCAGCGCAAAATAAGTATTATCCAGCCCAAGGCAAAGTATCGTGGCCAACAGAAACGAACCGCTGACCAGCAGCGCTTCGCACAGTAGCAACACTACTGTGCGGGTAGGATAATAAACATTAAACAGACGAATCATCTTTTCAACTGACTCCTCGGCCTCAACGAATCTTATAAATCCTGTAAATCATTGGGAATCGTAGCCATAGTAACTATTTACGGCAGGGGAGCCGTCCGAGGCGTTCAGAACGAAACCTAAGATATTTGAAGCCTTCATCTCGCTCTGCGCTCTCTGAGCTATGTCGTACTTAGTAACTCCGCTGCGTGCAACCAGCAGCACGCCATCCGAACTCCGCGCCAGGTTCACTGCATCGGAGACTGGAAGCACAGGAGAAGAGTCAATAATGATCCAGTCGTAGTAGCGCGAGACCGTCTGAATCAGTTCCCGGAACCGCGGATTACCCGAGAGATCGGCGCTCCTGTCTCCGCCTCTTCCACCGGAGATGAACGTGATGTTGGCAAGCGTAGCTACTGGTCCGATCTCATCCTCGGCAATTGCCGGTTTCTGCACGACATCCATTAAGCTGTTCTCTCCTGCAAGATACTCGGCCAGTCCCGGAGCGCATTCGCAGCCCAGCACCTCGTGCAGCGTGTAGCGGCGCATGTCGCCGTCAATGAGAAGCACCTTGCTGCTCTTGTGCCGGGCCAGGCTGATGGCCAGGTTCACGGCCACGAAGCTCTTGCCTTCCTGCGGCATTCCGCTGGTGATGAGAATCGTCTTGAGCGGCTTGATGTCACGCAGCTCGAAGAGCCGTGACCGCAGGCTGCGAAACTGCTCGACTGCAAGACCGCGCTCCATGGTCGCCGGAAGGCGATCTATGAGCGGAGCCCACGGAACTCTGGTTATCTTCTCCGGGTTGAAACCTGTTCCTATGCGCGAGATGCCTGCCTGCCTGCTTGCTTCGACCAGTACGGACGGAGAGATGGACAAACCATCTTCAGGCAACCCGCCGTGCGTTCCATTCGCAGACTCGGTAGTTTCGACCGGCCAGATAGCAGGCTCTGCTGCGTCAAACGCACTTAGCTCCTGCTCCGGATTGACCGGTGCCTCTGCAAGCTGTGCATCGAGTTCGGCATCGGGATTTACCTGCCGCTCCGACTCAGCTTTTTGAAGTGCTTCGTAGATACGGCTCATGAGTTATGCCTTCCGTTCAGGTCACGCTCAAACGTAGCCAGCATGCCGGAGATATCTCCGGCGACGGCCTTCATCTGTTGCGCTCTACCGCTTCCCATGGAAGCGTTTGAGATTAAAAATGGTTGCGTCGTTTCTAACTCAAGCTCCAGAGCTACTCCCTCGACTACCGTTGGAGTTACCTCCTCCATCTGCTCGACATATGCAACTATCAGGGAGTGCTCGCAGATAAGATTTATCAGCCGCGGGATGCCGTTGCTAAAGGAGTAAGTTCGCTCCAGCGCGCCCGGCGTGAAGATCGCTCGCGCGGCTCCCGCAATGCGGAGCCGTTCCGCTACATAGGAAAAAGTTTGCGATTCAGTAAGCGGCTGCGTGCGGCACCATAGCGAGACGCGCTGACGCAGTTGTCTTACGCTGGGATGTTTCAACTTCTCCTCCAGTTCGGGCTGGCCGGAGAGCACGATCTGGAGCAGCTTCTCCGAGGATGTCTCCAGGTTCGTCAGCAGGCGAATCTCCTCCAGCAGTTCCCACGACAGGTTCTGCGCCTCGTCCACCACGACCACGCAGGTTTCGTTCATGCGAAAGCGCTCGATCAGCCAGCGGTTGAGTTGCAGTAACATGCCGGACTTGGTGCGTGTCGCCGGCATGATGCCGAAGTCGGAGAGCACGAACTCCAGAAAATCCAGCGCGTCCAGACGCGGGTTGAAGACAAACGAGGTGGAGATGCGCTTGTCGCGAAACGAACCCAGCGCGCGGCGCAGCAGCGTGGTCTTGCCCGTGCCTACCTCGCCAGTGAGGACGAGGAAGCCCTTGTGTGCCGAGATGCCATACTCCAGGCACGCCAGCACTTCGCGCACGTGCGGCATCATATATAGGAACCGCGGGTCGGGACTGGTGCCAAACGGATTGCTCTGCAATTTGAAGAAGCTCTTATACATAATGAGTAACTCGTAGTTTCAGGATTAGTTCTCTGAGGTAAATTCCTGCTTGCGGCGGCTGAAGGCGAGTAGCTTCCAGTTCCTCCATGTTTGTGTTTCGACCGGCATGGGAACCTCTCCGGTGAGCGCGATCGAAGCCAGCGTGGGTAGTTTCGTAAAAGCCCATATGTCGCGTTCGCTGCGAATCTCAGTGTTTCGATACTCAAGCGCTGCGATGACTAACAATCCAATTACGGCTCCGAAGAGCAGTCCGCCTAAGAAGAAGACAGCGCGGTTTGGAAATGTCGGCGCGTCCGGCAGGTTGGGAGCGTCCATCACACGGAACTGCTCGCCCTGCTGCTGCTTTTCGAGATCGCTGGCCATCTTCGACTGGTTCATGCGCTTCAACAGATCGTCGTAGTTAGTCTGAGCCGTCTGATAGTCGCGCGTGAGCGCTTTGTACTGCTCCAGCACGGCGGGGCTGGACTGAATGCGCTCCTGGTACACTCCCATCTGTCCTTGCAGCCGGTTCTGATCGCGTGTCCTCTGCGCGATCTCCTGATCGACCACACGCAACTGCGCGCGCAACTGAACGATGCTGTCCGGCTCCGGCCCGGCGGCGGGAGCTGACGTCTCAGTATCCGACGCGGCAGCCGCAGGGGCCTTGGCCTGTTGCTGCTTCAACTCGGCAATCTGGCGCTTGAGCGCGACTACGTCGGGATAGTCCTCCGTGTAGCGCGAGCGCAGATCGTCTAACTGCGCCTGCATCTGCTGTAAGTCCGTCGGTACAGCCGCATGAGACCCGGTCCCGGACGCGCCATGCGGCTGCGAGGTCTGTATCGCCTTCCACTCGCTGACCTGCTGCGTCAGCATCGCTTGCAGGTAGCTCTTCTTCTGGTTGGCATTTTCAACCGCCTGCATGGCCGCGTTGTACTGCGTGTTCAGGGCCGTCAACATGCTGAGGCTGGTCGATTCATCGCCGGGCAGCTTACCCATGTTCTCGCGCTGAAACTGCGCCAGCTTGGCGTCCTGATCGTCCAGCGTGCGCTTGGCGTCGTCGAGCTGCCCTTTGAGAAAGTCCGTCGTTCCCTCGACGGAGCGCGCGCGGAACTGAAGGTTCTGATTCACGAACAGCGTCGTGATCTCGCCGCAGACCGACTGCGCTGTATGCGGATCGTTGGCCGTAAACGAGATGTAGAATCCCGGCAGGCCGCCCGTGCGCGCGATCTCCGACTGGATCAGCTTAATGGTGATGTCCTTGCGCATCTTGTCGATGCGCGCATCCATGTTGTCGCTGCTGTAGAGATTGAAGCGCTCGACGATGGGCTGCAAGCGCGAGCGGCTTAGAATCTGCTCCTGCATTGACGCCAGACGGGAGTTCAGGTCTTCCGTGATGGGAGCCTTCACGTACTCCTCTGGAATCTTCTGCTGCTCGATCAGAACCAGCGTCTGCGAGACGTACTTCGGCTGAACAAAAAACGTAGCCACAAAACCGAGGATGGCAAACAGAATCATCGGCAGCACGATGATCCACCATCGCTTCCTTAGAATCGCGGCATAATCCTGCACATTCAGAGCACGGTGACCA
>WQYS01000136.1 GCA_009781125.1 Acidobacteriaceae bacterium
CTGTTCGCTCGTGGCCGCTTCCAAGCGTTGGTGATGACGAGCGCGAACCTAAGCGAAGAGCCGATATGCATCGATAACGATGAGGCCCTGAGCAGGCTGCACGGCCTTGCCGATGTTTTTCTGATTCACAACCGGGATATCCTGCTGCGCTGCGATGATTCCGTAGCGCGCAGCATCGCGGGGCGAGCTACGCTTCTGCGGCGGTCTCGCGGCTATGTTCCCGTTCCGATTGCTCTGGAGCGCAATCTGCCTGCGGTGCTCGCCGTGGGAGGCGAACTCAAGAACGCCATCTGCATCACCAAGGGAAGCAGTGCATTTCTGGGTCAGCACGTCGGCGACCTGGAAAATCTTTCGGCCTTCGAATTCTTTCAGGAGTCGGTTGCGCATCTTGAAAACATTCTCAAAGTCCGTCCCGAGGCGATTGCCTACGATCTTCATCCCGGATATATGTCTACGCAATGGGCGCTGCAGCAGCAAGATATCCGCACCATCGGCGTACAGCATCATCATGCGCATATCGCCAGTTGCATGGCGGAGAATCACGTTACCGATCCGGTCATTGGCATCGTGCTCGACGGCTCTGGCTACGGGACCGATGGCCACGTCTGGGGCGGCGAGGTGCTGGTTGCCGATTTCGGGAGCTTCCGCCGCGCAGCGCACCTTGAGTATGTCCCCATGCCGGGCGGGGCGCAGGCCATCCGCGAGCCGTGGCGAATGGCCGTAGCGTATCTACTTCATGCGGATTCGCTCGATACAGGCAGAGGGTTTCTCGGCGCGATTCCTGACAAGAACATTGCCGTCGTCGAACAGATGGTTCAGCAGCAGATTCGCTCGCCTCTTACCTCCAGTTGCGGGCGGCTCTTCGATGCGGTTGCCGCTCTCACCGGTTTGCGAAACGAAGTCAATTATGAAGGACAAGCAGCCATCGAACTGGAGGCCTGCTGCGGCGCGGATGAGGAAGAGCGCGAGTATTCTTTTTCGCTTCGCAGAGACGAGTGCATTGAGATCGGAACCTCTTCGTTGATCCAGCAGATTCTCGAAGACCTGTGCCAAGGCGTCTCAAGCGCAACCATCAGCAGGCGCTTTCATCAGGGTCTGGCCACGGTGCTTGCGGAGGTGGCTGGCGAGATTGCGGAGTCAATGGGGATTCGCACCGTCTGCCTCAGCGGAGGCTGCTTTCTGAACCAGCGGCTGCTGGAGTTTTTACACACAAGGCTGGCGCAAAAAAATCTAACTGTGCTTACGCATTCCCAGGTTCCTCCGGGTGATGGTGGATTGAGTCTCGGGCAAGCGATGATTGCCGTGCAGAACCTGTCCTAATCACCTTTAATGCCGTCATTCTGAGCGTAGCGAAGAACCCCCGTATTTTTCTCCGTCGTCGAAGAATCTTCCGGAAAGGTACGGCCGTTTAGAAGTTGATGCTTTCCCACGGAGTTCGTCGTCACCACAAGCAAAATGCGGGGGTCCTTCGCTTCGCTCAGGATGACGACGAAAAAAGTTTGAGCAGCGCTACTGGTCATCTCTATTACGACGCATGGACAGCTCCGGGTTCCAGGTAATCTGCAGCCAGCCGCTCGCGTTGTGCTGCGCTCCCTGCATGTAGGAAGGTATCCAGAACCGCTCGCGCTGCACGAAGAACTGCGCTGTCCAGTGGCGGTTCAGCGCGATGGAGCCGCTGACAAAGCCGTCGGTGATGGTGCCGCCGCCGGGAAGGTACTTGGTGCTGGTCTTGTTCTGCCTGTATCCGGCTTCGATGCGCGTTCGCGCCGAGAACCAGTAACTGGCGCGGCCTTCGATGGCGCGCGAGTCGCGGCCAATGGCGTTGCCCAGCAGAAAACCCTTGTTGGTGTTGCTGTCGAGGTACTGGTTGTTGATGAAGAATTTCGTTCCGCCGTCGTCATGAGCCAACTCTTCAGAGCTGACCGCTTCGATGCGCAGATCCATGTGCGGCAGCCACGGCAGGCGCGCGAAATAAATTCCCGGGTTCCAGACCGCGCGGCGGGGAGCGTCGATAGGGTTGGGGTCGTCGTCCGAGTAGGCATCGGCATAGATCATAGCGACTCTGCGCAGGAAGGGCAGCCGGTAGCGGAAGTCGAAGTTGCTCTTGCGGTCGCCCGGGTCGGTGCGGTCGCCATAGGAAGAGGTTCCGGTATTGCCAACAATTCCGATTCCGGTCGAGTTGAAGCTGAAGATGTTGTTCTTGAAGGAATCGAGCGTAATGGGATGTCCCGCTCCCCAAAGAACCGACCAGCGCGTGAAGCTGAACTCGAGATTGTCTCCGAAGTTGAAGGAGACCTTCTGGCCGTTGAACCAGGGACGTGCCGGGTAGCGGTGGCCTGAGAGCTTGCCCAGCACGATGTCGAAGCGGTAGGTTCCCCATGACGGGATCAGAGGCAACGGGTGAGGCCGTGTCGAGACGAAGCGCAGGCTGTAGGCCGGCTCCGCATTGCTGGAGAACGCCAGCGGTCCCATGATCGTCGGACCCCAGAAGAGTTGCTGCTTGCCGAAGGCGAGCGCGTTGCCGTGGAAAGCGACTCCGCTATAGAGTTCCAGCGGACGCTGCCGCTCATAGGCAGCGCGCTGCGCGATCGGCTGAATCACCGGAGCGCCTGCAAAGGGCTTCGAGTCCAGCGTGTTGATAAGCTGATTGACCTCGGGTGTCTCTGCGGGATTGCCAGGGTCATGCTGCCACTCTTCGCGCGCGTAGAAGAAGAGCGGCCCGTGATGAGAGCGAACCGAGAAGCCTGCAATGGCGCTGGAGCCGCGTCCCAGCGGACGTCCAAAGTCATTCCACCAGGTCTGGCTGAAGTGATAGCCGTCGGTCAGAGCCGGTCCCGCTATCGTACCGAAACGGACATAAACCGATTCCAGCGCCAGCTCCTGAAACGAGGTTGATTCCGGCGCGAGTTCGCGGTCCAGGTCGGTCATCAGCCGTTCGGCTGCATCAACAATCCCTGGGTTGGAGTCGTTCAGGCGCTCAACCATGTCCTGGGCCTGGCGAAGCTGGCGCAGGCACTCCTGGCGCGTCCATGGGCGTATGGAGACGTTCTGCGTAGGGATGAGTCCCAGCGCGCCGAGCCGCTCCAGCGCCGGATAGATCCAGCTATCCATGGGAACGTTGGTCGAGCCGATGGAGTCGGGATTGCTGTCGAACCAGTTGCCGCTCTGCGCAGGCAACTGCGCCGCTGTCAGACTGGTGACGCTCTGGACTAATAGACCCGCCGCTGCGGCTGCTGCCGCTGTGCTGGTGGGCGGTGGGACAGAGACAGGTCTTGCGGCGCGAACCATCTGCGCCACCGCCCTGTCTTCGCTGGGCGAGGTCTCGTAGGGGTTGAGCGTGTAGTTGTGGTGCGCGTGATAGACGTATCGTCCGATGAGCCATCCTGTGGCACTGCCTACCAGAACGTCCGAGGGGAAGTGCTGCTGCGAGAGCACGCGGCTAACACTGACGGTCGAGGCCAATCCATAGACGATGGTCTGCGTCAGCCAGCCGGGATACTCCGACGCGACCACCGAGGCCATCGACCACGCCGCAATAGAGTGGTTCGACGGAAAGGAGGAGTTGAAGCCGCTGGCGGAGAAGAAGTGTCCAGAGGCGTTGTTCACCAGCGGACGCTCGCGCCGGAAGGTGAGCTTGAGCACCTCGTTGACGGCCAGGCTGTTGAGCAAGGCCTGCCCCGTAAGAAGCCCGGTTTCGTGCGCCTGGGGAGCGTAGTTACCAAGGCTCCACAGGTAGCCCGCGGCAGGAACCGCGCCCAGCGCCGCGACTCCTGCCGTAGAGAGTTTGTCTGCCCGATTCCGATCGCCGGGCGATAGATGGATCGCCGAGCGCATCGTGTGCCGGTCGCTGCCAAGCAGCATTCCGGTGGCGATTCCGAAGGGGACAAGCCACTCTGCGTCGGCAGGCTTCACCCGCGCGGGACTTGTCCAGATCGCCTTCTGATCGCCCACCAGACGCCTTGGCATTCCGGTTAAGGTGACCGGCTCGGGAGTCCTTATTGCCGCGCTCGGAACAACAGCAGCAGGCGCTGCGATGTTCTGCAGAGTAGGCGCATCGGGCAAGGAGTCAGACGGTGTGGCGCTCGAACTCTGCGCAAAACCATATACGGCTGTGGTCAGGTTCAACAGCAGTAATAAACAGAGGCTCGACGGGTATCTTCCGGCGGCAAGATGCATAAGCAATAAAAGTAAGCAGCAAATAGCGAATACAAATCTTAAAGAGGCTACCACAGCCACTGCTGTCAATACGATGCGTAACTTACCATGCCAGCCGTTTGATTCCAGTCACGAAATCAAAATGCCGGTCGCGGCTAAGAAGCGGGAGCGAATGCTGGCGGCAGAGCGCTGCTATCCATAGGTCATTCGAAGGGATGGGTCTGCCTGCGTCCGTTAGTTCGCTGCGAACTGCGCAATATGAGAGAGTGGTCTGTTCATCAACATCAAGAACACGAAATGTTGGCAGGTAATCGGCAATCCATTGTTCATAGTGCCGGCGGTTGCGGGAACGCGCAATGCCAAACCGGTATTCGCCTAACACAATCACCGGAACTGCGATTTGATCGGCTTTGCGGAGAAAAGATTCAATCGCGGACTCGCCATCGGCGAAAGCTGAAAGTCCGTTTGTGTCCAGAATCATTGCCAGTCCTCGGGTTCGATTTGCTCAAACTCTTCTTCGAGGATGCGATTGATCCTGGCAGTTTCTTTGTGGAGGTGCCGCAGCTTGCCGAAGGCTTCCATCCAGGGCTTGTTGCTGCTTGTGAGAGCCAGTTTGTCGTTTACGGCTTCCGTAACAAACACGCGCAGCGGGATTCCACGCCGGGCCGCTGCCGACTTTGCGCGTCGGAAGATGGGATCGGGAATCTCCAGAGTAGTCTTCATGAGAACGATGTTCCCATAAATATGGGAGCTGCGCAAGCGCTCTTTCCAGCCGCATCTTGCCGCGGCAAACTCCATACGCTATGCTTGTCATATGCGCCGATGTTGTTGATTCCGTTCTGGTGAAAGCTACGACGCCTGCGGTGTATCCCGGCCTTCTTCTCGATACTCCATCCATTCTTAACTCATACAGACATTTCAAGAACCTTTTCTTACAAGGAGGAAATGATCGTGGCACGCATAGCCAAGGATGTAACTGAATTAATCGGACGCACTCCCCTGGTGCGCCTGAACCGCGTTGCAGCGGGATTGCCCGCGACCGTTGTTGCCAAACTGGAGGGGCAGAATCCGCTGGCCAGCGTGAAGGACCGCATCGGCTTTGCCATGATCGACGACGCGGAAAAGGCGGGCAGAATCGCTCCGGGCAAGACGGTTCTGATCGAGCCGACCAGCGGCAACACCGGCATCGCGCTGGCCTTCGTAGCAGCGGTAAAGGGCTACAAGCTGATTCTCACCATGCCCGAGACCATGAGCGTGGAGCGCCGCATTCTGGTGAAGGCCTTCGGCGCGGAGGTGGTGCTGACGCCCGGCCCCAGCGGCATGAAGGGAGCCATCGCCAAGGCGAACGAGATTCTCGCCGCCACGCCCAATGGATACATCCTGCAGCAGTTCGATAACCCGGCCAACGTGGCGATTCACGTGGCCACGACCGGCCCGGAGATTTGGGAAGATACCGACGGCAAGGTGGATATCTTCATCGCAGGCGTGGGCACGGGCGGCACGATTACCGGCGTGAGCACGTACATCAAGCAGCGCAAGCCGTCGTTTCAAGCGATTGCCGTCGAGCCCGCCGACAGCGCGGTGCTCTCCGGAGGCAAGCCGGGGCCGCATAAGATTCAGGGTCTGGGCGCGGGGTTCATTCCCGGCGTACTCGATACCAAGCTGATTGACGAAGTGGTGCAAGTTTCGAACGACGAGGCGATAGAGATGGCGCGCCGCCTGCCGGTCGAGGAGGGCCTGTTTGTCGGCATCTCTTCCGGAGCGGCGGTGGCTGCGGCGCTGAAGGTCGCCTCACGCGCCGAGAACGCCGGCAAGCTGATCGTTGCCGTGCTGCCCGACTTCGGCGAACGCTACCTGAGCACGGTTCTCTTTGACGCGCTGCGGCAGCAAGCAATGTCATTGCAGACAGAACAGGTTACCCTGTAAATGAGTGCTTGATCGTATGAGCTTGTTTGAACGCATTCGCGAAGATATCGCCTCGGTAAAGGAACGCGACCCGGCGGCGCGTTCCTGGCTGGAGATCGTTCTCTGCTATCCGGGGTTGTGGGCGGTGTGGATTCATCGTGTCTCGCATATCCTGTGGCGCAGACGGCTGCGTCTGGCGGCGCGGGTTCTCTCGCAGTTCGCGCGCTTTACTACGGGCGTGGATATTCACCCGGCGGCGAATCTGGGGCACAGATTGTTTATCGATCACGCCACTGGCGTGGTGATCGGCGAAACGACCATCGTCGGCGACGACGTCACACTGTATCAGGGCGTCACACTGGGCGGAACCGGAAAAGAACACGGCAAGCGGCATCCGACGCTCTGCTCGGGGGTCTTCGTCGGCAACAACGCCAACATTCTCGGCAACATTACCATCGGCGAGAACTCGCGCGTGGGAGCCGGTTCCGTTGTGCTGGCCGATGTGCCGCCGAACTCCACCGTCGTGGGCGTGCCTGCGCACATTGTCTATCGCGA
>WQYS01000137.1 GCA_009781125.1 Acidobacteriaceae bacterium
AGATGCTCGCCGAGGCCCACAGCAACGAGCCAGAGGCTGAGACCGGCGCGGACATCTATCGCCGCTACATCAACGGCATGAAGATCGGCCTCTACGAGGTGGGTGCGCACTACGCTATCAGCTCCATCTTCCGCTCCTATCCGGAGGACGGCGAGATCTTCTGTTTCGACATACGCCGCGAGAGCCATCAGGTCTACAGCTCCGGGCGCGGGCGCGTGGCTCTGGGCCGCGCGCGCATACGCTCGCGCATCACCGAGGAGCAGGCCTCGGTCTGCTACGCCGTGCTCCATCTGGGTGACCAGAACCTTTCGGCGGCGGTGCGGCGCTACAATCCTGAGAGCGAGCAGGACGTGGCTGCCTTCAACACCTTTTCCGCCAGGGTGGACTCGGCCATTCACCGCGCCGACGTGCCGGAGATCATACGCCTGATCGACCGCTTCTTCGGCGAGCAGGCCACGGGCTACTCGCTTACATCGCTGTTTGCCGACGAGCAGCACCGCATCATGCAGACCATCCTCAACCGCACCATCATGGAGACGGAGGACTCGCTGCGCAAGATCTACGAGGACCACGCCTCGTTGCTCGACTTTCTTACCGAGACGGGCATGCCTCCGCCGCCCGCGCTGGCGGTGGCGGCCAACTACGCGATTAACTCCAGCCTGCGCCACGCTCTCGAAAGCCATCCCTTCGACGGCGATCTGGTGGAGGCGCTGATTGCCCGCGCCAGCCGCGACTCGACCGAGATCGACACGACGCAGTTGAGCTACATCGCCGGACAGCGCATGAAGCGGACCATGGTTCGCCTGGAGGCCGCCGTCTCGGGCGACGCTCCCGTGGCCGACACGCTCAGCGAAGCTCTGCTGGTGGCCGCCACCCTGCGCAAGCTGCCCTTCGACGTGAACTTCTGGCAGGCGCAGAACATATGGAATGACCTGCTGCGCCGCAGCGACTCCAGCTACTGGACCGACGAGTGGAAGGAAGGCTTCAAGCGCCTGGGCGAAACCCTGGGCATCAACGTGGAGAAGCTAGTCGTCGAGCCGGGCGTGGTGGCCTTCTGACTCTCGCTCGCCGTTCCGCTGCCCTGCCGCCACCGGCGAAAAAATAACAGGTTCATTCCCGTGAAGGTATATAAATAGGAACCATTTTCCGGCAGATTATGAACGTGCTTATAGGTTCTCTTGTCGCGGCGGGGATAAAGTGGTATAAGCAGCCGGGGATCCCTTTTTGAGATTTGAAACGACCGAAACCGTGCAGTCAGCCGACACCGAGCATGTACTGTCGGCGCTCGAATCCGCTCTCGGAGAGATCTCCGGACGGTACGAGCGCGTGAACAACCAGATCACCCTGCATGGGCTTGGTCCCTCGCCGCGCGCGCGCAACCCGCGCGATACCACCGTCTTTACGGTCTACCCGGCAGGCAGCAGCGATACGGCGATTCAGGCCAACGTGACCTTCCAGGCCTCGGCGCTGCTGGGAGCCTATGGGCAGGATTCAGCCGTCCGCTCCAAGCTGGACTACGTCTTCGAGCAGGTGCGCCAGAGGCTCCATACTTCCGTGCCATCCGCGCCGCCGCCGCATCCCTTTGCTCACCCATATGCTCCGGATCACGAGATATTCGAGCACGCTATTCAGCACACCATTCTAAAGGACGCGAAGCTGACGCCAGAGCCCGCTGCGCCTGCCGAGTACGAGCCCGAGGCGCTGGCGGAGCCGGAGCCTGTGCTTGCGCGCGGCCCCTGGATCGAGCCGGAGGTTCCGTATTCGCCCGGCGAGCCTCCGCCAGTTCCGCAGCCGCAGTTCGATCCGGGAGAGATTTTTATCTCCGATCCACAGGTCGTCGTTCCTCCGGCGGTTTCCAGGGATCGGTACATCTATATTCCGATTCCTCCGGTAGAGGCTGCCGCCGAAATCCCCGAGGCCGCCGCCAGGCCCACGGTGGCCAGCATCGAGGAGGCTGCCGAGGCACATGCATCCACGGCGGAAGTGGTGACGGAGCTTCCGATGCCCACCGGTTCAGCATGGAGACACGCTGCCAAAGCTATACGGACCAGCGATGCCGTCGAACCGGTCCAAGCACAGCCTGCGCCCGCCGCCGCCGAGCAGGTTGTGCCTGCTGCGATTGCGGCTCCCGAATGGAAGCAGGAGGAAAAGCACGCCGTTGCCGCTGCTCTCGCCAACGAGGAGCTGATCGACATCGAGCCGCCGGCCTTTGAAAACGGACTGGGAAAGACGAGTCCAAACACGCGGGTCATGATTGTGGTCATGATGACGCTGCTGCTGGCCGTGCTGTCGTTCTATAGCATCCCCTGGAGCAGCCACCGCAGCGGATGGATGAGCAGCCTGGCGCGCTGGCTTTCGGTCTCGGCCTCCACGGTGAGTAAGCCCAGCGCGGCGCGCGCGGTTCCCCTGAGTCATACGGAGCCAGACCCCACGGCGTGGCTCAATCAGTGGTCGGACGCCATGCGCAGCGGCGATCCTGTTCTGCTGGCGTCGTTTTATGCCGATCCGGTGCAACACTACCTCGACCACGCCAACATGAGCAAAGAGGCGCTCATCGCTAATCTGCGCGATGCCATCGAGTCGCGCAGCGACTTCTTCTGGACGGTCCGGCTGGAGGATATGCGCGTCGAGCCGCAGTCGCATTTATACGTCACGGCAACGTTCATGAAGCACTTCGTGCAGATCGGCGGCTCGGCGAACAGCCGCCAGAGTGCCGACTTTTTCGTACCCTCCCGCATCGAGATGCGCCGCATCGCGGGAGAATGGAAGATCGTCTCGGAGCAGGGTCAGGATACGGCTCCGAATTCGGCCACGAACATCGAGTCATCCCGCTGAGAATCACACTGTTTTCCTTTGCCGTTCGTGGCCGGGCAGGACAAAACAACGCGGAATGACAAGGGAAAAAAGCTATTGGTATTCTGATACTGTGTTGAAACCCATCTCTACGCTCGCTCTTGCCGCAGCGATTGCGGCTCTGTTTGCGCTCACGGGCTGCAAGCACAACAGTGCAGCCGCCGCGACCGCGTCGCCCACGCTTGCCTCTGCCGAGCGGGCGGCCATAGAGACCGCGCGCCAGCAGCTTGATCTTATCCCGCCGCCGTCGAAGGAGCGCTACACCGCCGTCAGCAGCCTCGACTCGTGGGAGAACCCTTATCTCACGGTGCAGGGAAACATGGTGACTCTGCACGTGCTGGTAGCCGACGCCAACCCCAGCGCGCTTGGTCAGGGCGGCCTGCTGCGCCCCCTTGGAGCGCGCCGCCGCAACGTTGATGTCCGCATCACTGACCTGCCCGCAGCGCTGAACGCCATTCCTGCGAGCGCCTGGCCCTATGGCCGCGTCGTCGCCGTCGAAGAGGCGCACGACGCTCCCGCCGCCGAACGCCACCACGTCCGCCGCAACGTTGAGACCGTCATCAAGATGCTCAGCGACCTGGGCATCGTCGTCTACGAGTGGAGCACCACGGGAGGATCGCAGGGTTAGCCAGTGAACCGCACAGCGAAATCGACCGCAACAGGCATCCAAACAGAGATGAGCGCCAGCAGACCCACACTTACTCTCGTGACACATCCAAGGCCCTCCGGCACATCGCTGTCGCTGGCGAAGGGCATGGCCGCGGGCCTCGCCGGTGGACTGGTGGCAATGGCGGCCCGCTCGTATCTGAAGAAGAGCTACGCGCCGCGCACGCACGGGCCGATCACGCTGGAGCTTCCCGCCGGAGCGACAGCCGACGGTTCTCTTGTCGTGCAGCGAAAGTCACAGGAATCCCGCGCCCTGCAATGGGGCTTGGGAGCCGCCGCCGGAGCCGCATACGGAGCGGTCGCCGAGTATTATCCATCGGCTACATCCAAGGACGGAGCCACCTTCGGACTGGCGCTGGGAGCGTTCACGCAGGACGGCCCCCTGACTATGCTCGGACTGAGGCCGCCCGGCGAATCCACGCTGGAAAAAACCAAAGAGATGACCTTCTTCGTTCTCTTCGGAGTCATCACCGAAGCCGTGCGCAGAATCGTGCGCAGAATGCTGTAGCTATAGATTTGTGCAAATAAATATAGAGTGGGCTTTCAGCCCTATCGAAATTGAATTGGCACCGCTACCTGGGGCTTTGCCCCAGGCTGGCATAGAACGCGCCTTTGGCGCTCTTACAGCGAAACCATCCAATAACGATCTCATTCTGGAGCGAAGTGGAAGAACACAGAGAAAAGTGGAATGACAACAAAAGCTGATACTCTCAGGAAATCATGTTGATCCTTGCCTCCAGTTCACCGCGCCGGCACGAGCTGCTGGCGCAGGCCGGATTCGATTTCACGGTTGAGGCCGCCGACATCTCCGAGGAGCGGCTGGCGAATGAGCCTCCGGCCAGGTACGTGCAGCGGCTGGCGGTCGAGAAAGCGCAGGCCGTGTGGGACCGCCATCGCTGGGACGCTGATGCCGACTCGATCACGGTGCTGGGCGCTGACACCATTGTCTTCGCCGACGGTGAGATACTGGGCAAGCCTGCCGACGTCGCCGATGCGCGGCGGATGCTGGAGCGTCTCTCCGGCCGCGCGCACCAGGTGATGACCGGCGTCGCGGCGGTCACGCGCGATTGCATCGTCTCCGATGTGGAGATCACGCAGGTCTTCTTCGATCCAATCGAGGAGAGCGATCTGGTGCGGTATCTGGCCAGCGGCGAGGCGCTCGACAAGGCCGGAGCCTACGGCATTCAAGGCTACGCGGCGCGCTGGATTCCCCGCATCGAAGGCTGCTACTTCAATGTCGTCGGATTGCCGCTGGCCCGCACCATGGCTCTGCTGGCGCGCGCGCGAGAAGGATTGAGCGAGACCAGGCCGTCCGTAATCCCGTAAAACAATGCCCACAATCTTTTGCGGATAAAATTGACGAATGAACCTCTGCCATGGAATAAAACTACTCCTGATGCTGCTTGCAGCGGCAACGCCTGCCGTTGCCCAAACCCCGCTCAGCGTGGACGCCGCCGAAGCGCAGAAACATCTGGTGAAACATGTTGACCCCGTGTATCCGGCAATTGCCAAGGCTGCTCAGGTACAAGGCGATGTGGTTCTCAAGATCGATATAGGCAAGGATGGCAAGGTAACGAAGGTCCAGCCGGTAAACGGGCCACCCATGCTGTTGCCTGCCGCAACCGATGCCGTGAAGCAGTGGCAGTACAAACCATTCGAGAAGGATGGCGTGCCCGCAGCTGCGAATACAACCGTTACAGTGCCCTTCAGTCTCGGCGTTGCCGCGGATCCGAAGGATGAAGAGACGGCCAAGGCTTTTTTCCCGCTGTTTCATCAGTGCGTCGAGCTTATGAGCAAAGAAGACGCTGACCCTGAAGAGCAGGCGCAGGCCTGTCAGAGAGCGGCTGACGAAGCCGACAAGTTCTCCAAGAACTCGCGCTATATCGAACGCAGAAACGCATACACCTACTACACCTCGGCGCTGGTCCGAAACGGGCAGGCTGCGGAGGCGGTTCCCGTTGGCGAAAAGGCTATCGCGGTGGTCTTGCAGGGACACGACGACGACTCAGGCGCAAGCGTCGCCTACGGCCTGACGGCCAAAGCCAAAGCTGCCAGCGGAGACATGGAAGGGGCCGACAAAGACCTGGAAACCGCCGAAGGCTATCAGCGTAAAGCCATGGCCACTCCCGACGGACAGGAGCGCAAACAGATGTATTCCCTGGCGCTGAAGGGTCTGTTGACTTACCACGCGCAGGTTCTTGACGCGCTGGGCAGGCAGGCCGAGTCAACGGCCAAGCAGCAAGAGGCCGATAAGCTGTAGACCATCTCACAGGCGCTTGTCCTGTTATTTTTTCTCTGCGCAACTACACGGGCCGCTACCGCAGAAAGTCTTTTTAATGTCTTCTCTTTTTGTGCTGGCACTGGCTCCAGGCTTGATGGCGTAGACCTTTACGCTGGCTGCTGCTGCGTTCACGTCGTGCTTCGTCAACAGATCAGCCAGTTCTACGTGCAGCGTCGTTGCATCGGATGCTGACGAACAACACGAATCTTCTCCCATCGCCGGCGAGCAGCAACCGGACTGGTTCTTTACCTTTTGATAGGCGTTGAGGTCTGCGCCGGTATCGACAATCTCAACATGCTCGAATCCAGCGGCCAGCAGTCCAGCGCGGTAGTCTTCGATCCTGATGGCTCCGGCGATGCAGCCTACATAGGCCGCCATGCTGCGGGCGATCGCCTCGGGCAGCACTTTCTTCAGAGCGATGTCGCTCACGGCAAGCCGTCCGCCCGGCTTGAGCACGCGCGCGATCTCGCGGAAGACGGCGGGCTTGTCTGGAGCCAGGTTCAGAACGCAGTTGGAGATGACGCAATCGACCGAAGCATCGGGCAAAGGAATCTTGTCGATGGTGGACTGGTAGAACTCCACGTTGGCATAGCCACCTGAGGCCGCGTTTGCCCTTGCCCGCTCGATCATCGCCGGAGTCATGTCTATACCGATGGCGCGGCCCTCGGGGCCGACCTTCTTCGCGGCCAGAAAGACGTCCAGTCCACCGCCGGAGCCGAGGTCCACGACCACCTCGCCGGGGCGAAGATGGGCCGTCGCCGTGGGATTGCCGCACGACAGTCCCATGTTGGCCTCTGCT
>WQYS01000138.1 GCA_009781125.1 Acidobacteriaceae bacterium
AGCGCCAGTTGACGCCGACCCACGCGGTCTTGCGGAAGGGCAGAGCGTACTGCACGTGCGTCGTCTGATTGAAGCGCTCGTCGTGGTCGATGCGGAAGGGGAAGTTTGTCCCGGAGATTCCCGGCGTTGCGCCGATGCCCCCGACCTGCGGATTGAAGAACCGCGCCGCCACCGACGACATCACTGCAAACGCGCTGAAGCCGTGCGTCTGGGGAACGTTGGCGCGGATGGCGAATCCGGGAATCTTGGAGTTGTGCCACTCGATGGGGAAGGTGATCGGCGTGGCTCCGAAGACGCTGAAGTCGTAGGCGTTGTGCGTGTACTTCCAGATGTACTCGCCGCTGAGGATCAGGTGCTGGCGCAGCAGCGACTGTTGCAGCCCGGCGTGAAACTCGTTGCGGAAGCCGGGGTTGAACGTAGAGGGCACACACGGCCCAATGGTCTCGAAGATGCCTTTGATGACGGGATCGTAGCAGCCCGTCGTCGAGAGCACGAGGTTCTCGTTGAAGGGGGTCTCCTGCGTGCGCGCATAGGAGACGCGCAGCACGGTGCTCGTCTTCTTGAGGGTGTAGGCGGCTCCTACTCGCGGCTCGATCATGCGCTGCACCGCGAGACCGTTGTAGAGATCGCCGCGGATACCGGCGTCGAAGAGCCAGTTGCCGAGCGTGATCTGGTCCTGCACGTAAAGTGCAAGCTGCTTAATATCGGACTGTCCGTGCCAGAGGTAGTTGCTGCCGCCGCGAGTCAGGTCATGAGGCAGCAGGACTGGATTGAAGCTGCCGTTCGCCGTCAGTTGCGCGCCCGCGCACTGGCTGGAGTCAGTGTAGCCATCTATCGGATTGCCGTCTCCATCGATGCAGGGCGCATTCAGAGCAGGATCGACGATGCCCGTGCTGATGTTCTCGCGCAGAAAGGTCTGCTGATAGACGCCGCCGATCTTGAGGTTATGTATTCCTTTGACGTAGGAGAGATCGGCATGGAGTCCTGTGTTGGTCAGCGTGCGAAACTGTTGAACCGTCTCCGCCTGGATCGGGCCGAGATCGGCCAGAGGATTGTCGCTGGGGTAGTAATTATAGGCGTCGCGGCGAACGTATGCGCCCACGTTGAGAACCGTGCTGTCGTTGATGATATGGGTGAAGGTGGGAGCGATGTTGTAGGTCTCGATCTTCGATCTCTGATCCGCCGCGATGGTGTCGTAGGAGTTTGGCGTCTGAAACCACGAGCGCGTGTATTGCAGGTTGGTGTGCAGGGAGTTCGCCTGGCTGAACTGATAGTCCACGCGGTCGAAGACGTTCTGCTGATTGCCGTGGGCGTGCAGCGTCTGAAACTCGGGGCCATCGAGGAAGCGGCCCGTGTTGAGGCCGCTGACGGCGACGAAGTTACCCCAGTGCTGTCCGCCGTAAGCGACGTTGGCGTCGAGGCTGGTGGAGCCGAAGGTTCCATAGTCGAGCGCGATGCTGCCGTGCGGCTTGGTGACGCCTTGTCCGGAGCGCGTCGTGGCCTTGATGATGAGGCTGGTCTTGTCGCCGTACTCCGCCGTGGGCGCGCCGCCGATGACCTCAATCGACTGCACGGCGTCGGCGGGCAACTGGTTGGAGAACACCTTGCTCTGCTGATCGGTGATGGGCTGGCCATCGACCGAGAAGGAGTTTTCCGCGTGATCTCCCAGGCCATGAAAGAGCCCGTTCGAGTCTGCCGTCACGCCAGGGGAGGAGAGCGTGACGATAGAGCTCAGCGACGAGGACTGGCTCTCGATGGGCATGCGGTCGATGGTGGCGCGGTCTACATCGGTGTGAAAGGTGGGATCGGTTTCGATCACATCCACGCCGCTCTCGACGCTCACCGTGGTCGATGTATCGGCGACCGCCAGTTGGATGGGAACCGTAACCGGCACCACCGAGTTGATCTCAACTACTTTACTGGTTGCGGCAAATCCGGTCATGGTCACGGTGAACCGGTAGCTGCTGTAAGGCACGTTGTAGAAATGAAACTGCCCGTCGCTGCCGGTGACCGAAGAGCGCGTGTAGCCGGAGACGTGGCTGGCAATCTGGATGGCGGCTCCGGGAATGACTGCTCCGCTGGGGTCGGTGATGGTGCCGGTGATGGTTCCGGAGTGCGTCTGCGCCTGCGTTGACGAGATGGCGAATGCCAGGAAAAAGACAATCGCAAACAGCCGATACATCGGGGAGGGTATATGCATGTAGAGTCAACTCCAGTCGAAGCTCTACCAACGAGCATCGTGCTGTGAAACGAGTTCGCGCGCAGCGTTTGCGGCGATTAGATTTATATGGATGATTTATGCGCAGTTGGCCGGGACCGGCGGCGGACGGCTGGCCATCTCGAAGCGCCACTGGAAGGCGCGTCCGGTGGTTGCGGCAGCGATGTCCAGCACCTGGAAGCGCAGGACCGGCTCAGGCGCGTGCGTCGAGACAGGCAGAGCCGAGTGCAGCGCCATGCACAGCGGACACTGGTCGCCATGCTGCGGACCGTTGCGGCTGGACCGTTGATGGCTGGGAGTTGTTGGATGATGATGAGAAGCCTGCACCGTGCTCATCAACGAGACCAGCAGCACCCCCAAAAGAGCCGTCAGCCGCAGCCATGCGGAGCGCCGATGTCTCTTTCCGGGTTGTAAGAAGGTCTGCAAAAAATTCCCTTTAACTTAGTATATCCAGCTAAACCGCTGCGTTTGTGCGTCTTTCCTGATGGTCCATGGCCGGGTTGTCAGCGTCTAAGCGATAGAAGCACAATGGTTCTACACCAGGAAAACACGGCTATGTGTAAGACGCAACAACAAGTGCAACGATGCAGAAAGTTCTCGTATTTTTTGGTTGTGGCTGCGACTGTTTTTCTTCCTGCGATTGGCGGGCCATTCGCGCAGGCTCAACATCAAGAGAGCCTTCCGCTGCCGGACGCCTCGGCGCAGCAGAGCCACCGTACGCGGCTGATCCTGAAGGATGGCAGCTATCAGATTGTGATGAGCTACCGCGTCGTCGGCGACATGGTGCACTATGTCAGCGCCGAGCGCGCGGGCGCGGAAGAAGAGGTTCCCGTGGCGCTGGTCGATTTCGAGGCGACCAGGCGCTGGGAGCGTGAACACAATTCATCTGATGATGACGGCCGTCCGGTGCTCGATCCGGAGCTGGCGAAAGAGGAGGCAGACCGCGCCTCGTATACGCCCGAGGTGGCCCAGGGACTTCGCCTGCCCGACCAGGGCAGCGTCTTCGGACTGGACGTCTATCGCGGCACAAGCGAGCTGGTGCCGATGCCGCAGTCCAGCGGTGAGCTGAGTCACGATACCGGGCACAGCATTCTGAAGGCGGTCGTAAACCCGATGTCGAGCACGCATCAACTGGCGCAGCTCAAGGGAGAGCGCGCGGCGGTGCAGTTCCATGTTGCCGAGCCGGTCTTCTATCTGCGGCTGGGCAGCGATTCGGCTCCTACCGGAAGCAATCCCATGGTCGTGGACACGCACGGCGCCAGCAGCGCCATCAAGGACACGCCCATCACAGGAGACAGCCGCTACGCCATTGTGCGCGTCGATGTTCGCAAGGGTGCGCGCATTGTGGCCAGCTTCCGGATCAATGCGCTCGGTGGCGTCGAGCAGCAGGAGGATGTAGTCGGAACCGCCCAGGAGGTGCTGCCTGGAGGCCACTGGCTGAAACTGACTCCGCGCCAGCCGCTCATGTTCGGTGAGTACGCGCTGATGGAGGTGCTCAGCGACCGGGAGGTAAACCTCGGTGTCTGGGATTTTGGCGTGCATCCGGTAGCGCCGGAGAACCGCGACGTGATTCAGCCGGAGCAGAGGCATCCACCAGGACTGGGGCGGCGGCTTCCTGAGTGAAAGCGTTATACTTGTTATCGCGGAGCAACGCAGGAGGCAGCCATTATGATTGCCGTGGAACTTCCAGTAGAGGTTGAAGAACGGCTGGATCGTCTAGCTAAAGATACTGGACGCACCAAGACCTATTATGTACGCGAAGCTGTCTTTGAGTATCTGGAGGACCTGGAAGACCTCTACCTTGCCGAAAAACGGATGGAGGATCTCCGTGCCGGGCGCAGTTACACAGTTTCCCTTGAGGAAGTTATGAAGCGCTATGGCATGGACTGTTAAGTTAGATCATGCCGCCGAGCGCGATCTGGACAAACTGGACCCGCAAGTTGCACGTCGCATCCTGGCTTTCCTGTTCGGGCGTGTTGCCCGTCTTGAGGACCCGCGTTGCATCGGCGCGGCCCTCAAAGGCTCAGAAATGGGAACCTATTGGAAGTATCGCGTTGGCGATTGGCGGATCATCTGCGAAATTAGAGATGCACAGATAGTCGTATATGTGCTGGCAGTAGGCAATCGCAGGGAAGTATACCGGTAAGGACTACCCTTCACCTTGAGCATTTACACTAGAGTTTGGGCCGATAAGACCCGAATGAGCCCCGGATGAACTCCGAAGGATACGCCTTTGTTTAATACAGTGATTGCGAAGATCTTTGGAACCAGCAACGAGCGCGCCGTCAAGCGCCTTCTGCCAGTCGTGGCCGAGATCAATGCTTTTGAGCCTGCCATGCAGGTCCTTTCTGACGACGAGCTCCGCGCCAAAACCGTTGAGTTCCGCCAGCGTATAGCCGATGCGCTCGCGCCCATTGAGGACACGCCGGAGAACGCCGAAGAGCGCCGGGCCGTGGAGAAGGAAGCTCTCGACAAGATTCTTCCCGAAGCCTTCGCCGTCGTGCGCGAGGCCGGTAAGCGCGTCGTGCAGATGCGCCACTTCGATGTGCAGTTGATCGGCGGCATGGTGCTGCACTCGGGCAAAATTTCCGAGATGAAGACCGGCGAAGGTAAGACGCTCGTCGCTACGCTTCCGTGTTATCTCAACGCGCTGGCAGGCCACGGCGTTCACGTGGTCACCGTCAACGACTACCTGGCCAAGCGCGACGCCGAATGGATGGGCAAGATCTACGGCTTTCTCGGGCTTACCGTCGGAGTCATTGTTCACGACCTCAGCGACGAGCAGCGCCGCGCGGCCTACGGGGCCGACATCACCTACGGCACTAACAACGAGTTTGGCTTCGACTACCTGCGCGACAACATGAAGTTCGAGCTGAACGACACGGTGCAACGCGGCCATCACTTCTGCATCGTGGACGAGGTGGACTCGATCCTGATCGACGAGGCGCGCACGCCGCTGATTATCTCCGGCCCCACCGACGAGACCACCGACAAGTACCAGCGTGTCAACGGCATCATTCCGCAACTGGAGCCGGGCGAGCTGATCGAGACGCTGGAGAGCAAGACGTGGACCGGCGATTACGTCGTCGATGAGAAGGCTCGCGCTATCACTATTACCGACGAGGGCTGGGAAAAGGTAGAAAAACTGCTCGGCATCGGCAATATCGCCGACCCCGAGAACTGGGACCTCAAGCACCACGTCGAGGTGGCGACCAAGGCGCACGCGCTGTACAAGCGCGATGTGGAGTACGTCGTCAAGGACGGCGAGGTCATCATCGTGGACGAGTTCACGGGCCGCCTGATGCCGGGCCGCCGCTGGTCCGATGGACTGCATCAGGCAGTCGAGGCCAAGGAAGGCGTCGCCGTGCGCAAGGAAGATCAGACGCTTGCGACCATCACCTTCCAGAACTACTTCCGCATGTACAAGAAGCTGGCCGGAATGACCGGCACAGCCGAGACCGAGGCCGCCGAGTTCGACAAGATCTACAAGCTGGAGATCGTCGTTATCCCCACGAACCGCCCGCTGCTGCGCATCGAGAACCCCGATGTCGTCTACCGCACCGCGAAGGAGAAGTATTTCGCTGTAGCCGACGCGATCAGCCAGCTTCATGAAGAGCGTCAGCCGGTCCTCGTTGGCACGACCAGCATCGAGAAGTCGGAGCTTCTCTCCGAGATTCTGAAGCGCAAGGGCGTGCGCCACGTCGTCCTCAACGCCAAGTTTCACGAGAAGGAAGCCGAGATCGTGGCTCAGGCCGGACGCCTGGGCATGGTGACCATCGCCACCAACATGGCCGGACGCGGCACCGACATTCTTCTGGGCGGCAATCCGGAGTTCATCGCCCGGCAGGAGCTGGTGCGCAAGAGCCAGGCCCGCGCCCTCTCCGTGGCCGAAGGCGAGATATCGCCGGTCGCCGGACCGGGCTTTTTCCGCTTCTACTATCAGGGGCAGGAGTTCGAGATCGCGCAGGCAGAGTGGGATGCGACGATTGCAGCGCACTCCGCCGCGGCGCAGGAGGAGCACGATGCCGTGGTTGAGGCCGGTGGCCTGCACATTCTCGGCACCGAACGCCACGAGTCACGCCGCGTCGATAACCAGCTTCGCGGACGCGCCGGACGCCAGGGCGATCCCGGCTCGTCGCGTTTTTATCTCTCGCTCGAAGACGACCTCATGCGTATCTTCGCGCGCGAGTGGGTCTCGACGCTGCTACAGCGGCTGGGCATGGAAGAGGGCGTGCCCATCGAGAGCCGCATGATCTCCAACCGCATCGAGAAGGCACAAAAAGCAGTAGAAACGCAGAACTTCGAGTCGCGCAAGCACGTACTCGAATACGACGACGTCATGAACAAGCAGCGCGAGGCCGTCTATGGCCTGCGCCGCCA
>WQYS01000139.1 GCA_009781125.1 Acidobacteriaceae bacterium
GCGGAGCAAACCCATTCAGCGGAGTGGAACTCATCGCCTTGCCGTAGGGCGAGTTCACTCCGCTCCGCGTGATCCCGTTCAGAGGATCGTAGTTGAGGTTGACGGCCTGTCCTGTTCCATTGCATCCAGGGTCTGAGGTGCTCGTGCAAATTCTGTCACCGTACTGCGGATCGACCGTCGGCGCCATCGCGGGATTGTAGGCCTCTGGCTGGAAGCCTCCCAGATGTCCGCCGCGGTCGGTTACCTGGCCGTAGATGGAGTAGCGCAGGCCGCCGTTAACCGTAAGCCGTGGCAGGATCCTCCAGTTGTCCTGTATGTAGGCCTCCCAGAGGTCCATGCTCGGGCGGGCTATCGGATCGAGCGACCGTATCACGAACTGCGAGGGTTGTCCGGCCAGGAAGCTGGCAAAGTTCTGCTCGAAGTTCGTCACCTGCTGGCCTACCGAACCGCCCTGGTTGGAGGTGAACTGCCCCGCATTGAGCGTGCCATCGGTGATGTACCCGGTGTAACGCTCATAGTTGACGCCGAAGTACAGCGAGTGCTGACGAAGCTGCTTAGTTGTGTTCTCGAATATCTGCAGGGTGTTGTTGTGGTTCAGAAAAGGCCCTACGGTGTCCCAGTTGGCCGTGGAGATCACCACGCCCGGAACCCGGCCTGTAGTGTTCACGAAACCTGGCGGCAGTTGGACATGAATGTCAGGCGAGTTGGCGGCCATCGCTGTTCCAAACGGTACTGACTTCACTTGGTATGGATTGAAGGAGCCGCCGAAGTCGGCGACCATCGTTGGCGTTATCACCCAGGTGCCGTGCAGGGCGAAGCTCTCGCCATACTGCGACGTATGGGATTTGGCCACTCCCGGCATGCAGGTGTTGTTGCCAGAGTAGATACCGCACGAGACGGTCTGCTTGATCGGATCGTAGATATACCGGATGAATCCGTTGAAGCGCTCGCCAAACTGATGGTCGATACGAACCAGCGTCTGCGTCTCGGTGTACGGCGAGGCTACCTGCTGCACAACCTGGTAGCTGGAGTGGACGCCATAGTCGACGTCATCGGTAACGATAGGAGTATTCACCGGCGACATGGCAACAGCCGGCAACATCATATCTCGCACGTACTCCTGGGCCACCGGACTGGGAACGATCCCCAACTTAGCGAGCGTGCTGTAGATGTTGTAGTTATAGTCAATCCCAGTCCCGTGGTAGTTCATGTAGGGTGAGCTGTTATCTTGCTGGGCGCGGTTTGTAGCCGCCGGACATTGACTGACCTGCTTGGGTGCGCCGGGAGTGAATCTCCACCATGCGCACACGGGGCTTCTGAACCATCCGTACAACATAGGTTCTTCAGGGTAGTCGTTGATGTTCTGCGTGGGGTACAGCGTGTTCCGGCGCAGTTCGTTCTCATAGAAGAAGAAGGTCTTCGAGCGCGAGCGCGGATAAATCCTGGGTATAAACACCGGCCCCCCAAACGCCCAGCCGAAGTCGTTGTACTTCATGCTCGGCGTCCCCACCTTGAGCGCCTGGTACACGTTCGAGTACGGTACGGCGGCCAGCGCTGGGGGACGGTTGAAGAAGAAGATGTTGCCCCTGATCCTGGCGCCTCCCGATTGAGACGAGATCATCACCTGCGCGCTGCCGCCGCCGCCGTACTGCGCTCCATAGGAGTTGCGGAAGACCTTCATCTCGCGGATGGAGGTCACGCTGGGGAAGATCGTAACCTGCTGATTGTCACCGTGGTTCAGAATGTCGGAGCCGTCCAGCGTCCACGAGATCTGCTGCTGACGCATGCCGTTGATGCTCAGACCGTGAGAGTTGGACGAGCGCCCTGTGGAATCGACCGTTCCGGGCATCCCGTTGCCAGCGCCAGGGTCGTAGGAGACGCCAGGCTGAATCAGCGCCATCTCCTCGAAGTTTCGGGTGGCCAGCGCCAGCTCGTTCATCTCCTGGTTGTTGATGACGGAGGACTGCTCCGACGTCTCCGTGTTCGGAGCGTTGCTGTCCGCAGTTACGGTCACCGTGGTGGCAGTATCGCCCGTAGACAAAGTAGCGTTCTGCGTGAGCGTGTCGGCGATGTGGAGGTCAATGCCAGTTATGTCCTTGGTCTGAAAACCAGGAAACGACACATTGATCTGATACGATCCGACATCGAGCTGAGGAAGGCTGTAATCGCCCTTCTCGTTCGTCTTCACGGTGCGCACCAGTTGCCCCGTGTTCGAGTTGAACAATTTAATCATGGCCCCAGGGATAACGGCTCCGCTGGAGTCGGTCACAGTTCCATCGATCTCACCCGTGCTGTTCTGCGCCAGAACGGCAGCAGCCGGTCCGAGAAGAAGGGTCAGCGTCAGGCCAATCAAGCAATACTTCAATTTGTTATGCATACAACTCCCCAAGTAGAGCTTGCCGGTATACACGGCCGTCATGCAAATCTTGAATGCTTTCAAAAATTGCAGGTAGATGCACATTACTCCGTTGCAAATTCGCTTGTCAAGAAGATTTTTACAGGAATTCTCCATAATAATTCCGGGACCGGGTAAATTGAGGGCATCACCCATATAGACGCACCACCAGCCGCCACGTCACCAGCGAGGCCAAGCCTTCCAAATCCGCGCCGAAAACTCCAGGACACGAGGCAGAATGTATAATTTCTTACATTGTATCAACAAGTTACCAGATTAAGCCGTCCGGCGCGATCGACCGGACGAAATGGACGGCAGCTCGCCTGTGTACTTATTCGGCTCCGCCGCGTGAATTGGCCGCTGTCCAATTTGAATGCTTTCAGAAAATTGGCTAAGCTGGTTACAGAAGCGTCTCAATGCTAGTCCAAGGAGTTGAGTGCGGCGCCGACCGGTTGCGCTTCAAGCCGGCAACAGGCCCTCGATGCGCCGCATCCTGAAATCGAAGATGATTACCCTGACACGAAGAAACTTCCTCAAATCCAGCGCCGCGATGACGGCGGCCAAGGCGATTCCGGCGCAACTTGCCGCTGCGCACGGACGCAAAAACGTACTGTTCATCGGTGTCGATGATCTGAACCATTCGCTTGGCTGCTACGGCCAGCCCGTGCACACGCCGAATCTGGATGCTCTGGCGGCGCGCGGCGTGCGTTTCGACGCGGCCTACTGCCAGTATCCTCTCTGCGGACCGTCGCGCACCTCCCTGCTGACGGGACTCGCGCCGGACACTACCAAGATTCAGGACAACAATGATCTGAACTTTCGCAAGCATCTCAAAGATCCCGTCACGCTTCCGGAACTGTTTCGCAAGAACGGCTACTATGTAGCGCGCGTCGGCAAGATCTACCACGCCAACGTTCCTCCCGACGAGGGCAGCGCAGGCGCAGACGATCCGCAGTCGTGGGACTACACCTTCAACAACGCCGGACTGGACCGCACAGACCCGGCGCAGGCGAAGAGCGTAACGACCTTCTCTGCGCCGGAAAAGATCGGGCTGGGCACGGGGCTGTGCGCCTATGAGTCGCCGACGCCGGACCGCCAGATCACCGATGGCGTCGGAGCCGACGAGGTCATCAGCCTGCTCAAGGCCAATAAGGACAAACCCTTCTTCATCGCCTACGGACTGTACCGCCCGCATCTGCCGTGGATCGTTCCCCAGGCGTACTTCGAGAAGTATCCGCTGGAGAGCATCCACGCCGAGCCGTTCGATCCCGCCGAACTGACGCAGGCTCCGCCGTATGCCTACATGCTGAAAAAGCCGAACTTCGGCATGAGCGAAGAGAATGCTCGGCGGTCGAAGCGCGGCTACTATGCAGCGACCTCCTACATCGACGCGCAGGTTGGGCGCGTGCTGGCGGCCTTGAAGGAGTACGGGCTGGAGGAGAACACCATCGTGGTGTTCTGGGCCGATCATGGCTGGCATCTGGGCCAGCACGGACAGTGGGAGAAGCTGACGCTCTTCGAGTGGTGCGCGCGCATTCCCTTCCTTATGGCCGGGCCCGGAGTCAAGAAGGGCGGCGTGGTAGACCGCACCACCGAGCATCTCGACATCTATCCGACGCTGGTGGAGTTGTGCGGCCTGGAGAACGCGCCCAAGCTGCTGCATGGAACCTCGCTGAGTGGACTGTTGCAGAATCCGGACGGCGCCCGCTGGGATAAGCCCGCCATGACGCAGGCCCACAGGCCTGCGCGGGAGATCGATGGATACTCCATACGGACAGAGCGTTACCGCTACACGCTATGGATGGGCAAGTCGGAAGCCGAAGAGTTATACGACTACCAGACCGATCCGCGCGAGGTGAAGAACCGCGCCAGCGATCCGGAGTTGAAGACGGTCAAGAAGGCCCTCAAGGACAGGCTTCTCACAATCCGAAAGTCGCGCATCACCTAAAAACAGTTTCCATTGAGATATAACCCTTTTGTCTTGTCATTCCCCCGCTTCGCTGCGGAATGACAAGACAAAAAATACAGCTCAATGAAAAATGCTCCAACTCCACAGATGCAATCAACTCACTCTATCTAATTAATTGGGAGGCTCCGCATCTGACGAGTTTATCGTCAGATGCGGGATGAAGCGGTACACATTGCTTATTCAGCGAGGCCGGCAGCGTAGTAGCCCGCGCGAGCCTGAACCTTGTTACGCTTTCCGCAGGAGATGCTCAACTGACGGTAGGTTCCGTCTCTTTTCGTGTTGGCCGGCGTGTAGCTGGCGAGATACTGCTTGCGAAGCTCAATCTGAATCAGCGCGAAGGCTTTCTGCAGCCGCGTGTTGATTTTGCTGTCGATGTCCACGTCGATGACGCGCCCGCCGGTTTCCTGAGCCAGCCGGGTCATTTTGCTGAAGCGGGCATTAGCGTTGGGCATGAAACTCCAGTTATCCAACAAGATAACGTAGACGATCGCATCGGACCTTTGCGCAGCCCTGATAGCCTCATCGAGGGTCTTTTGCGATCCATAGTCTCCACCGTCGGTCAGCAGGATAATCACCTTGCGTCCGGTCCTATGGAGAAGTTTTTCGTGGGCTGCCTGGTACACCGCATCGTTGAGCAGGGTACCGCAAAAATGCTTTGGGTCTGTACAATCTCCCCCGACGTTGGTTCTGGCACGGCCCAGAGCGCGTGCAATCTCGATCCGGCTGTTGGTGTGGTCCGTCAACTGTGTAATGCCGAGATCGAAGGCCATGAGGAAGCTCTCGTCCTTCGGCGTGAGCACATCCTTGAGAAATATCATCGCGGCCAACTGCTCGGCGTGCAGGACATTTTTCTGGCTGCCACTGGTGTCCAGCAGCAGGCCAACCGTCAGCGGCATAGTCTTTTCCTGCGTAAAATACCGGATCGTCTGCGGAACCTTGTCTTCAAGGATGGAGCAGTCCTCCTTGTGAAGGTCGTCGATGGAGTTGCCCTGCTTATCGTGGACGGAAAGATACACGTTGACCAGGTTCACTTCGACACGGATGGTTTCGATATCGAGAGCTGAGGTCTGCTCCGTCCCGCCGGGAGCGAGAGCCTGCTGTGCCGAGAGAACTGAAGCCAGAGCAAGACACGCTCCAGCACAAAAGAGAACAGAAATCCGCATATCTCAATCAAAAGGGCGTGGACGTTTGTAGTTGTAGCGAGTTCCTGAAGAATGTGGTACTCCGGCCCTCACCCGTGGCAATGAAACTGTCGCGGACAGGACACCCGGAGTACCACTTGCATCTCTCGTACTAACTGGCCTCCTGTGACCTCTTGGTCACGGTCGCGGCGTAGGGGAACGGATCGGATGCCTTCTTCAGCCAGTCCAGAGCTACGCCGTCCAGATCGCTGCGCAGGGCCTTGCGAGCTGGATCGTCGATGAGGTTCTTCATCTGGTAAGGGTCTTCCTGGTTGTCGTAGAGCAGCCAGCGCCCGTCTTCGGCGACCGCATAGGTGTAGCGCGGCGTGCGGACGGCGCGGAACAGAGGCGCGTTATTCATCTGCCTCTCCTCGGCTCCGGCCTTGCTGATGTGCATGACGAACGCGCTCTCGGGAGCGTCTACTTTGCCGCCGCGCATCGCTGCCGAAAGATCCTTGCCCGCGCAGTGGTCGGGCACGGAAATCCCCGCCAGACCGCAGAGAGTCGGATAGATATCCACGGTCGAGAAGAGCATGTTGATCTCAAGCCCCTGCGCCGTGACGCCGGGATAGCGAATGAAAAACGGAACCCGGCACGACTCCTCCCACGGCAGCCGCTTGCCCATGTACGTGTGGGAACCCATCATGTCGCCGTGGTCCGAGGTGTAGATCACGATGGTGTTGTCGGCCTGGCCGGTCGCTTCCAGCGTGCGCAGCAGGCGGCCAAACTGCTTGTCGACTCCGCTGATGTGGGAGTAGTACCCATGCTGCGCATTGCGCAGCCCCGCCGCCGAGCCAAGGACTCCGTTGCCGTGGTTTTTGAACTTGACGTTTGGCCGCATGGCCAGAGTATCCGCGTTGTAGAGCTTCATGTCCTCGGCAGGCGCATCGCCATAGGGAGGATGCGGAGGATTCCAGGAGACCATCAGCATCCACGGCTTGGAATCCAGCTTCTGCTGTTGCAGGAACTGCACCGCCTGATCGGTCATCAGATCGCAGTTGTATCCGTGCGGCTGAA
>WQYS01000140.1 GCA_009781125.1 Acidobacteriaceae bacterium
AGGCCGTCGACCGCCTGCACTCGACCGCCGAGGCGCACAACCGCGTGCTGGTCTGCGAGGTCATGGGCCGCGACGCGGGCTGGATCGCGCTGACGGCGGGAATCGCCGGCGGAGCCGACGCCATTCTGCTGCCCGAGGTGCCCATCGACATCGAAGAGGTCTGCCGTCTGCTGAAGATTCGCCATCAGAATGGCAAGAAGTTCGGCATCGTGGTCGTGGCTGAAGGCGCGAAGTTCCCCGAGGGCGGACTGACCACCCACGGCGACAAGCTGGATGCGTTTGGTCATGCGCGCCTGAGCGGTATCGGACAGGCCGTGGCCGAGGAGATCGAGAAGCGCACGAAGTACGAGACGCGCAGCGTCAATCTGGGCCACACCCAGCGCGGCGGTACGCCGTCGGCCTACGACCGTATGCTTGCCACGCGCTACGGCCTGAAGGCGATTGACCTCGTTCACGAAGGCAAGTTCGGGCGTCTGGTCGTGCTGAAGGGAACCGAGCTCTCGGACATCGCGATTGCCGACGCCATCGCCAAGAACCGTCAGGTCAGCCCGGATCTCATTGAGATGATGAAGGGTCTGTTCCCGCCTGCCAAGTAAGAGGGCGCGGCCAGCCGTAACCGTCCGGGTGCCCCATCCTGAGCGCAGCGAAGGGTGGGAAGGTATGATGCTCAATCCACCACGTTTGCCATCCGAAACAGTGGTGAGTTGAGCCGTCTACTTTCCCACCCTTCGCAAAAAGCGCGAAGGATGGGGCACCCGGGCTTTTGTTTTCCGGCTTGAATGGGTTGTAAAAAGGGAATACAAAGAGTGTGTACCGGTAAAGCGGGTACTCGTCCGGTTCTTATCTGTTTTCTCGCGTCAGGAGAGTCTTTCATGGCCGCGATGGAACAACACATGGTGCGTGAGGTGATGGATATCCGGCAGGCGTCGGAGTATCTGGGCATCAGCGGCGACACGCTCTATCGCTATGCCTCCGAGGGATTTATCCCGGCCTTCAAGCTGGGTAACCGCTGGCGCTTCAAGAAGAGCCTGCTGGATGCCTGGATGGACGCCAAGAGCGGAATCAAGCCGCAGACTCCGGTGGGATTATCTCCTAAGCAGAAGAAGCCCGCCGGACGGGCACGGTAACTACTCCTGACGCAGGCGCATCTCCACCATGCCCACCGAGGCGGAACCAGGCGTTGCGCCCTGAGCCTTTTCAAACGCCGTGTAGAAAAGCGTGAACCGCCCGTTGCCTTCGTCGATTAAACCCAAGGGCGTTCTTACGTCTGTCGCCCATACTCCATCTCCAGTTTGCACATCGACGTGCTTTCCTTTCTCCCAGTGAATGCCGTCCGGGGAAAAGGAATATCCAATGGCATAAGCGTTGAAGCCGGTGTCATAGACGGCCACATACTGTCCGTTGGCCAGGCGGGTCACAATTGGATTTTCGATGAATTCCGGTTCGATGGACGACGGATTCAGCTCCGTGCGGCGCTTCCACGGGCCGCCGAGGGCCGGAGCCTGAGCCAGACCCACCTGCCAACTGGTGACAGGCTGATGCTCCGTATGAGCGCTTCCATAAAACCCATACCAGCCATCGCCGACAGGATAGGGAAAGAAGGAATCGGTGCCTTGCAGACCTTCCCAAGGATCAGAGTCCTTGCTCCGTTCGAGGATGACTCCGACATCACGATAAGGCCCGCCGATGCCTTTCCTCCCCGGCTTTTCCGAGACCGCACGCCAGATGCGGCCCTCGTAATTATTCAGCCATTCGTCCTTCGTGTTCGGAGCCGCCTGGTAGGCGACATAAAACAGGTTCCAGCGGTTTTCCCCGGGATCGAAGACCGGCATAGGGGCCCACAGCGCCGCTCTCTGATCTTTGCCCGTGAAGTCGCCGCTGGACTCGTACACCGTTGCTACACGCTTCCAGTGCAGGCGGTCGCGGCTGGTCCAGTGCGCCAGCTTCATCTTCACCCATTGGGGGTCGCCCGCCATCTCGGAGGTGAACATGTGATAGACCCCGTTTACCTTGACCACGCTGCCGCCTTCGAATCCGTATTTGTTTCCCTCGGCTCCTGCCGAGCGGATCGTCAGCACCGGACGGTCGAGTTGCCGGGTGACCATCAGCTCCTGCGCGGCCAGGCCGGAGACGGTCAGCATAGATATAGCGGCGAACCGGATTCCCCAACGCAGCCGAGCCAGCGTGTCATGCTTCATTTCCTAATCTCTGCGGATAATTCTTCTTTGATCGCCTTGATATGCTCTGGCGTGGTGCCGCAGCAGCCGCCGATAATGTTCGCTCCTGCGCTGACCAGCTCGTTCACGCGCCCTGCCATGTCTTCCGGCGATTCGGGGAAGACGATGTGGCCGTCGACGGTCTTCGGCAGACCGGCGTTCGCATGGACGAGTATCGGCGCCGCGGGCAGCGCCGCGCGGATTTCCTTGACGATCTCGATCATGGCCTCAAAACCGTTGCCGCAGTTTGCGCCCACGATGTCGGCTCCGGCCTCGACGGCGGCGCGCGCGGCCCGCTCCGGAGTCACGCCCATCATGGTGCGGAAACTGCCTTTGGCGGTTCTTTCAAACGTGAAAGTACAGATTACCTCCAGGGACGTATTTTCCCTGACGGCTTTGATGGCCTCGACAGCCTCGCCGATATCGCTCATGGTCTCGATGCAGACGGCGTCCGCGCCGCCCTTTTCGAGCGCCACGGCCTGCTCTTTGAAAGCGGCATAAAGCTCTTTTTCGGTGACTTCCTCGGTGACGAGCATCTTCCCAGTCGGCCCCATGGACGCGATGACCCAGTGGTCCGCGCCCGCAGCCTCGCGGGAGGCGCGCGCGGCGGCCTCGTTGATGGCCGCAACGCAGGTCTCCAGGCCGTGCGGCTTCAGCTTGAAGCAGGTGCCGCCGAAGCTGTTGGTCTCGACCATGTCGGCTCCGGCGGCTATGTAGCTGGCTGCGATCTCTTTTACGCCGTCAAAGTGCGACAGGCACCACTCTTCCGGACATTCTCCGGGCTGGAGTCCTTTTTTGTACAGGAACGTTCCCCAGGCTCCATCGGACACCAATACTCTGGACTTCGCTACACTTACGATTTTTTCTCTTGGCACGATGATCCTCATTTTAGTCTGTATTTCTCACGCAGGCACTGCTTTGGATGTCATCCCGCAGGGATCTGCTTTTTCTTATTCGCCACGTATTCTCCATGGATAGGAAGCGGCAAGTCAAACAAAAGCAGATTCCTGCGGAATGACAAATAGAAGGAATGCTGCTGGAATAACTATGCGGGTTGGAGCGTGAACAGTGTAATCTCCGGGACGCAGTTCAAGCGGAACGGCATTCCTACGGTGCCGAGTCCGCGATTGACGTATAGCTGCAACTGTTCCACATGGAACAATCCCTCGACGTACTTCTGTCCCATCGGCGGAAGCACCAGAGCGCCGAAAAAGGGAAGCCGAATCTGTCCGCCGTGGGTGTGGCCCGAGAGCATCAGGTCGATCACGGGGCCGCGCGGGTGCTGGACGACGGTATCCACATAGTCAGGCGAGTGGCTCATGAGAATCACCGGACCGTCCGGGTCTGCGGGGACGGCGGCGTTCAGGTCGGGGCGGCTGGAGCCGGGGTCTTCGATTCCGCAGAGCCAGAGCCGGTCTCCGTTGCGCTCGATCGGAACATGGCGGTTGAGAAGCACCGGAATCCGCGCTCCGGTGAGCGCCTGAACCACAGGAACCGCTCCAAAGGCGAAGTCGTGGTTGCCCAGCACGGCATAAATCTGTGGCGCGGAGAGCGAGCTCAGTATCTCCGCGCAGCGGTGTGGAGCGTGTTTCACCACCATAAAGTTGAATGCGCCCTGGGTAACGAAATCACCGGTGAGAAGCACAAGATCAGGCTTGAGGCCGTTGATGCGCCGCACGGCGCGTTCCAGAAAGAACGGCTCGGTGTACTCGTCGAAGTGTATGTCGCTGAGCTGCGCGATGCGGAAGCCGTGAAATCCATCGGGCAGATTGGCTATGGAGATCGCCCGCTCGGCGACCTCGATGCGGTGGCGTCCTATCTCGCCGGAGTAAAGCACCATTCCTGTGGCAGCGATCCCTGAACCCAGAATGAATTGGCGGCGGGTGATCGGCGTGCCTCGGGACTCTCGCGGTCTTTTCTGGCCGCCTGCGAAACCGGACATACCACATAATAACCGGTTCTTCGGAGACCAAAATGCCGTCGTTTCGCGCCGCAGTTGAGTAGAATCAAACGGATGGGGTTTAGTTTGAGAAAAAGACGGGCAGCGGCAGCAGCCAGAGCCGCTGGCGTGGAGGGTCTGCTGGTAACCCACCTGCCGGACGTGCGTTATCTGTGCGGATTCACCGGTTCTAACGCGGCGCTTGCGCTTGCGGCGGGCCGGGCGGTGCTGTTTACCGATGGCCGCTATACGGTGCAGGCGAAGTCTGAGGCCGCCGGAACCAGGGTGGTGATCGCCACGAAGTCCGTACTGGCAGCGGCCTGCGAGTGGATCGAATCCGCCGGAGTGAAGCGGTGCGGATTTGACGCTGCCACAACTACGGTGGCGGCGCTGGAGGAGATGCGTAAGACGGTTTCGGCCAAGAGACGTCAGAAGATGTTCGTTCCGGTCGCGTCGCTGGCGGCCCGTCTGCGCGAGGTCAAGGACGCAGACGAGATTACGAAGATACGGGCCGCGGCGCAGATGGGATGCAGGCTCTTTGACCACATGCTGACGGTGTTCGCTCCCGGACTCACTGAGATTGCCGTGGCCGCTGAACTGGAACACACGGCGCGGCTCTGGGGAGCCGAAGCCATGTCGTTCGAGACCATCGTCGCCAGCGGAAAGCGCGGCGCCATGCCGCACGCGCGCGCGTCGAAGACGAAACTTCCGCAGCGAGGCTTCGTGACGATGGACTTCGGCGTCGTGCTCGACGGCTACATGAGCGATATGACGCGGACCGTCCACATGGGCCGCGCGCGCAGCGAGGAGCGGGACGTGTATGATGCAGTTCTGGCCGCACAGCAGGCAGGGGTACGGGCCGTGGCTCCAGGCGTGACCGCCGCAGACGTGGACGAAGCTGCGCGCAGCGTTCTGCGCGGGGCCGGTCTGGGCCGCTACTTTACGCACTCCACCGGACACGGCGTAGGGTTGGATATCCACGAAGGACCGAGGCTTGCCGCTCGACAGACGCAGGCTCTCGAACAGGGAATGGTGATTACGGTCGAGCCCGGCGTGTATCTGCCGGATAAGTTCGGCGTGCGCATTGAGGATATGGTGCTGGTGACAAGATCGGGCGCAGAGATTCTTACCCCGAGCGTGAAGGCCTTGATTGAGCTGTAAGGCAACAGGAGAGATGATGGACCCGAATACGTTGAAGGAACTGAGCGAACTGGTCGATTTTCTGAAGGCCAATGGCATTGCCGAATTCGATATGGAACAGGCTGACATGAAGGTCAGGCTGAAGTTTGCGGGCGCATCGGTAGCGGCTCCCGTAGTGGCCGCGAACCCCGCTCCGGCAGCAGCGCCTGCCGTGGTCTCCGCGCCTGTGGCGGCAGTTCCTGCGGAGGAGAAACTGCACGAGGTCAAGTCGCCGATCGTGGGGACGTTCTATGAGTCTCCGGGGCCGGGAACGCCGCCGTTCGTGCAGATAGGCGACCGTGTCGAGGTGGGGCAGGTTCTCTGCATCGTCGAGGCCATGAAGCTGATGAACGAGATCGAGGCCGACGTCGCCGGCGAGGTCGTCAGACGCATCGCCGTCAGCGGGCAGCCGGTCGAGTATGGCGCTCCGCTGTTTGCCATCAGGCCGAGGTAAGTATTTTATGAGATTTCTGGCCAGCCACAAC
Organism: Acidobacteriaceae bacterium; assembly: GCA_009781125.1. Next base: position 5,820 of record WQYS01000140.1, read on the forward strand.
CGTCCGGGTGCCCCATCCTGAGCGAAGCGAAGGGTGGGAATGTAAAACGCTCCATCAGGCTTTTCTCTTCCTGAACGGTGGTGGATTGAAATGTTTACCTTCCCACCCTTCGCAAAAAACGCTCAGGATGGGGCACCCGAAGAGTTGTGGCTGGTTTGGAGAAAGGCTTAGAAGATGTTTCGTAAGGTTCTCATCGCAAACCGGGGAGAGATCGCGCTGCGCGTCATCAGCGCATGCAAGGAGCTTGGCGTGCGCACGGTGGCCGTCTACAGCGAGGCCGACCGGAACTCGCTGCACGTGCGCTTTGCCGACGAAGCCATCTGCATCGGCCCGGCGAAGTCCTCGGAGAGCTACCTGAACGTTCCGGCGGTGATCTCGGCGGCGGAGATCGCCGATGTAGATGCGATCCACCCCGGCTACGGCCTGCTCAGCGAAAATGCGAACTTCGCCGAGGTGTGCCGCGCCTCGAACATCAAGTTCATCGGCCCGGCTCCGGAGGTGACGCGACTGATGGGCGAGAAGTCCACGGCACGGCAGACGATGAAGAAGGCCAAGGTGCCCATTCTGCCAGGGTCCGACGGCGTGATTGCCAACGAAGGTGAAGCGTTGGAGTGGGCCAAGACCGTCGGCTACCCGGTGATTCTGAAGGCCGTGGCCGGTGGCGGCGGGCGCGGAATGCGCATCTGCCGCAACGCCGAGGAGTTGCCCGCGCTCTTCAATCAGGCCTCGACCGAGGCG
>WQYS01000141.1 GCA_009781125.1 Acidobacteriaceae bacterium
CCCTTCCCCAAGAATCTACACACCGGCAAGGCGTACCGAGGCATAAACGTTCTCTTGCTCTGGCCCGACCAGTTCCCAACCCCTTACTGGATTACCTTCAAACAGGCGCAGGAGCGCGGAGGCCACGTCAAGAAAGGCGAAAAGGGAATGCCCGTTATTTTCTACAAAGTCACCGAGAAGAAAGAAGAGCAGGAACAGAGCGCCGAGACCAGCGACCGCCGCCGTTCCTTTATCCTTCGCTATTCGACCGCCTTCAATGTCGAGCAGTGCGAAGGTTTGGAGGTTCCCCGTCCCGATGTTTCGCTCCCCGAGGTTCCAGTCATAGAACGTTGTGAGCAGATCATCAGCAACTGGACAGGCCGCCCCGCCCTCAAGCTGGACAATCCCTACGAGGCACAAGCCTACTACCGCAGAGAGGCCGACGAGATACACATGCCCGAGCGCAACCGCTTCAGTTCGCCGGAAGCCTACTATGCGGCGCTTTTTCACGAATGTATTCATGCGGCAGGAGCGCCCCACCGCCTGAACCGAGAGAAAGGCAAGTCCTTCGGAGACGAGCAGTATTCCCGCGAGGAGTTGATTGCGGAGATGGGAGCCGCGTTCCTCTGCGCAATCGTAGGCATCGACAACCGCAAGGTGCAGGACAACAACGCCGCCTATTTGCAGAACTGGATTAAAGCCCTCAAGGGCGATTCGCGCCTTATCGTCCAAGCCGCCAGCGAAGCACAGAAAGCCGTCGATCTTATTCTCGGGACCGCGCCAGCGGCCCCCGAGGAGGCGGCCAGCGAAGACGACGTAGCAATGGCAGCCTGATTCATATAGAACACATTTGACGCCTATTCGATTCACGTTGAGCCGTAATGACTGAATGTGAATCGAATAGATTTTTTTGCGCCGAAGTCCCCACAAGGGGACTTCGGCGCATATTTCATTCTGAGCATTGAAGCTATCTTGCTACAACCTTCATCTGCATCAGGGTTTGTATCTCTTCAAAATGCCACGGTCGATAGTTATGTCCATCGACACCAACATCGAGAGAAAGCGCCTGAGCGTCATCAGGAAGATTGCCATGCGAATGTCCGTAGAGATGCCACGCCCCTTGAACATGGTGAGGCCACACGCGCATCGCATAATGACAAAGCACAATTCGTTGTCCTGCTACGTTGATTTGTGACAGAACTTCCCATGAAGCAAACAGGTTCCGTAGCTTTCGCGCTGCTCTGTCGTGGTTGCCCTCAATGAAGTGGATTGTCTTGCAGGCCAAACGTTTTCGATAGGCGGTAATCTTCGTAGCCTCTCCAAGACAGAAATCGCCCAGATAATAGAGAACATCATCAGGTTTGACGCAGGAGTTCACACCTTCAGCCAGCGCATCGTCCATCTCCTCGATACTGCCGAATGGACGCTTACAATAACGAATAATGTTGAAGTGCCCGAAGTGAAAATCAGATGTGAACCATACGTCATGCATATTGTCAGCCTGTCGTGTAGCCGGTATCTTGCCGGTTAATTTCTTGCTCCAACACGACAAGTGCATTCACTATTGAATCGAAAGACGGCGGTTTTCCGAAGATCATCACGTCCATGTCGCGGTAGTCACGCTCCAGTTCGGCGCGGCGATCATCCGCAGGCCGCAACCGTAGACTTCCAGGAACTGCCAGCTCGTAACGCGCCCATGCCGAAGGGTAAAAAATTTGCTTGTGCAGCACGACCTGATCCAGAAGGCCAATGTCTGCCAGTGCTTCGTCCCTTATAGGGCTTTCGGCAAGCATGGCAAGATCGTAGTAGTGCCTTGAATACTTGGCGCGAAGCGCCTTTTCAGCAGGCCGGTAAAATTCAGCATGTAAGATTGTGGCCTTTTCCCAAAAGGTTCGCTTGGCTAACAGCGTCACTACGGAAATATCACCGTCAGAAATCAAATTGGGAAATTCTTCCTCAACAAAGGAACGAATCTTGAAGTTGTCACGCGGAACAAATTCCGCATGTGTTCCCATCTCAAGAACGATCTGCGGGACCACATAATCAAGGCTTTTTGAACTACCCGGAGGATAGCTAAAGAGAACAGTATTGGGGTCTTGTTGATTAACGTCGAGGCTCCACGCTCCCTGTTTGCCAAGAACCTCCTGACATCGAGTTCGGAGAATGCCAATGAACTCCTCAGAAATATATGCTTGGCAAGCGGCCATCATGTCGCCGAGAAGGCTCGTGCGCCTCGTCTTTGAAATACCCTCTCGCCGGGGATCGCACTCTCCGGTGAAGCCAAGCGCAACGTAATCAACCGCTAAATCGATGTCTTCTGAAAAACGGTTTATTGCATGAAACACTTTGGACAGCGATGTACCGCCTTTGAAAAGCAGCTTGCCTGCAAAAGCATCAACCGAAAATAGCTGTTGGAGCATCCAGCAGGTCCAGAAGTCTTTCTCCACAATGGCATCTGCCACCAGCTTTCTCTCAGCAGTTTCAGCAAACACTTCCGCACGTTCGGCTGATGTCATCTGGGCAATTCTGTTCATGCTCCCCCCGCGATCTTCTTGGCTGTTTCGTATATCCAGTCCACACCAAAACGAGTGTGCCGGACAAGCCGTTTTCGTTCAGCCAGAGACAACTTCGCTTGCAGAGCATCAATTTCATTCTGGCCCACACTGTCTTTACCAAGGTGCCGGAGCGCCTGAACGACAAGAGAACTTTTGCCGTCCAATCCTGCCATAGTTTGAGGACGAGCATGTCTGAAGAAAATCGTGCGACGACCAATAGGAATTTCGCTATTGGGGCCGTCAGTCAAATACACGATCTTCGCGGGAACCTGTGTAGACAATCCCAGGAGGTTAGCAGCCCATGCTCCGTCTGGAACAATCTTCCACCGATAGCGCCTTGCGATTGCCTGAGCAGCTTCATCAATGTCTGGACTAAGCTGTCCACCAAGGTCAGAGTTGAACCTTGGCAGATCGTAAAGACCGCGACGAATTCGGCGAATGGTCCCTTGACGAGCTAAAGACGCTAAGGTAACATCAACCGTTGTCCGACTGGCGATGTCGAGAAAGTCTTTAGCCGAGAATGCCTTGCCTGAGCCTAATCGCTCGATGTGCGTGACGATTTGACTACGCATCGGTTTCATAACTTTCCCGCTCCGTAATTAAGAAAAAATATACCGTTATTTCTTAATTCAAGCAAGTCGGCTTTCATCTAAAACAGTCATTGGTTTCTTTGGTTTACAAATTCTCGACGCACTGCGTCGAGAATTTGTGCGTATACGCTTCCAGATGAAATCCGCCAAGCCGTCGTATCATCCCATTGTTTTACCAAACCCAAGGTTCGGCGGAGAGCGACGAATCGCTCCCTTTCGCTCGATTCAGTTACCGTTCGCAGGGTCCAATCGCGCGGCTTTTGCGCGATGGGTGCGAACGGTAACTGAACCGCCGAACCCGGTTCAGCCTGCTACAGTGACCTTCTCTTAACTTCGGACAATACCGTCTAACTTGGTTCAATTAGGGGCAATTAGTCTCTATTTGTATCTATTAGCACCAAATTGATATCAACAAGAATCATTTGTATTCTGCTCACATTAGAAAGGAGTACACCGCATGATTCTTCTTTGCGGCGGCTTGAAAGGTGGTATCGGTAAAAGCACAATCGCCACCAACTTTGCCGTCATGCGATCCAAACAGCTTGGCTCTGGAAAGGTGGCTCTGATTGACGCCGATCCACAGGAAAGCAGCTACAAATTCACTCAGCTACGCAACGAGGCGTTGGACGGCAACGCCGGTTACAACTGTTTCAAGATCACCGGCAAGCCCGTTCGCTCTGAAGCTCTCGGTCTGGCCGCCAAATACGAGGATGTAATCATCGACGCCGGAGTCGGAGACTCTACCGGCCAACGGGCCGCCCTCACGGTTGCCCACGTTGCCGTCCTTCCGTTCCGGCCCGGTAGCTATGACCTCTGGACAGCCGGAGACTTGGCAAGCCTCATAGACGAGATGCGAGACGTAAACCCCGGCCTCGTGGCACTGGCCTTTATCAATCAGGGAGACCACCAAGGCCAGGACAACTCTGGCGCAATAGAGATATTGCGCGAGAGCGAAGGGATCACCGTCCTCGATTGTCCTCTCGGATACCGCAAGGCTTTCCGCAATATAGCGTTAGGCCGCGCCGTCACCGAACTCTCTCCCGCCGACCCCAAAGCTATAGCAGAGATGACCGCCATCTATGCAGCGAGCTTCGGTGATTCAGGTGTAACTGATAAGATCACAACTGAATCACATGGACATCATTCTGATTCACAGAGGAGGAGCCGCTAATGGCGCTTGCCAGATCACCAAAGTCCACAGAAGATAAACGTGCCGAGGCATTGATTGACAGGGCCGCCGCCGTGCATCGGCCTAAAACCGGCGGACGCAAGGCGACCGGCAGGACCGTGGCCGTCAGCCTTCGCATCCCTGAAGAAATTGTTGACTTCATCGACGAAGAGATTGCAGCAATGGAGGAGCCGCGCCCGTACCGCCACACTTGGCTTCTACAGGCCGTCTACGCCAAATATAGGGCCGCACAAGCTACCAAGGAAGAGCCGAAAGCAACACGCAAGAGCAGGAAGGATTAGTTATCATAGAGCGACAGGTTCCAACGGGAACCTGAATGTGTATCCGAACTTTTGGATGTGCAATCCATAGCATCTTGGGCGGTTTGGAGCGATTCTTTTCGTGTGTGTATATTTTTTGATATATCGACGAAAACCGTTATTTGTAAATGATTGTTTATAAATCACTTGCAAAACGATACGAATCCCTCCCTCCCAGCGAAACGTGATTTCTATGCCAAATTGTCTGGAACCCAGGTCATCAGACTCTCCTGGCCAACTCGACCGGTGGTGTGTTCCAACCCTCGACAATCAGCTTCGCTGCGCGCTGCGGCTTGACGCGAGTTAGGTCGATATCGATGCGAATACGTTCCTGTGCCGCCATCGAAACATAGTTGTCAGAATAAAGGACCGGGGCCAGCAATTGGCCGGTTGCCTCGTCCACCAGCTTCAGGCGAACCATCAAGGCTATACCCGGCGACGAATTCACCAGATCGACCTTCAGGTGCCCATCCTTTGCTGCACTGACCGTTCCGGTTACGCTGGCCTGCGGCATATGCTCCAGCGCTTCGTACTTCCACTCTTCTTTGCCGCGCCAGTAGAAGTTTGTAGAAAGCAACTTGCCTGCGGCGTCCTTCAGCGCCAGACGGATGAAATGCACGTTCGACAGAGGCTTGGCCTTGTCTTCTTCAAATAGCGTCATGCAGTCTTTGGCGCTATTGGCAGGGCAATCAACGTGCGCAGTCCGCGTCTCGGCCAGAGTGCCATTGAGGTTGTAAACAGCGGCTTCGGCAGAGAGTCCTTTCAGCTCGGCAAAGCTGTGATTGATCGCCTTCACCTGGTTGGTCACTGCGTTCCACTGGATGTGGACAGGCTCGCACGCCTTGCGGCAGGCAAAGTAGACTGCGGTTGGCTCCAGGTAGTAGTCATACGTGTTCCACGCCAGCGACGGCCACGCCGGATTGCTCATCCATATCATCAAGCCGGTGCAGTCGTTCCACAGGCGATCGTTCCAGGACTCATAGATGGCTTTGAAGACCTCCATATTCACCATCTGCGCCTTGCGGCAGAAGTCTTCAATTCCCGTGGGCTCGCCGTAGCCTGCAATGGCCTTTTCGGTGGCGACGCTCAGGCCTGGATTTCCCTCGGTTCCCAGCCACCAGTCGTGCAGGCCCCACATCTCGTTTACCGGCCACAGCTTGTCGTGAGGCATCATGCGCCTCATGCTCTCCACCACAGGAATCGTGTGCGATCCCAGCTCCGGACGGAAACCATAGGCCAGGTTTTTGAAGAAAAAGCTCGGCGGCTCCGCCTCGTAGGGGCCATCGCCGCTGGTGGGCGGCGTCTGCGTCGAGCTGTGCAGGAACAGCCTCGTTCCGTCGAGCGACTCGGCCATCAGCGGCATCTCGGAGAGCATCGGATCCTGGGGCATGGTCTCGTTGGCCGTGCACCAGAGCATCACGCAGGCATGATTGCGGCGGCGCAGAAAGCGGTCGCGCGCGTTGGCCAGCCACATAATAGGATCGTCGGGCATCAGGCTGTTCGCTATGCCGAACTCCTCCCAGACCAGCAATCCATACTCGTCGCAGATCTCGTAGAACTCCGTCTTATCGAGATTTCCGCTCCAGTTGCGGATGAGGTTGAAGTTCATCTCCTTTTCCATGCGCAGGCGGCTTTCGTAGCCCCGGCGGTCGCAGCGGAGCATTCCCTCATCCATTCCCCAGTTGACTCCGCGTATAAAGATGCGCTGGCCGTTGCACAACAGCATCAGCGGATCGTCCTTGCGGGTGCCCCCTGAACTGTCGAGTTGCTGATCGACGTCAGCGACGTGGTTGGATAGACTTCCGGTGTCCCATCGAGTCAGAGACTTCTGGTTATA
>WQYS01000142.1 GCA_009781125.1 Acidobacteriaceae bacterium
AACTCTCTGCGGCCAGGAGCGGTCCGGCATGACGCTTCGCAGGCTGCGCCGCCGTCTCCTTCCCCAACTTCTGCTGCTGTAGAAGAGGCGCCAACCGTCCTGCATGTGGCCCATCCATCTGCGGGGAGGCACGGTCTGGCGCTGGTCAAGGGAATTCGCCACTGGTCCACGGCAAGCTATACGCGCGTGGCTATCGATCTTGGCGACGACGTGACTTATGAGGCTGCGCGCGTTCCTAATCCGGACCGCATCTACTTCGATCTGCATGGCACACGCCTGGCGCACGATCTCAACGGCCACAGCTTCGCGGTCAACGACGACGGCTTCCTCCAGCGCATTCGCGCCGCGCAGTACAACGACAACGTGACCCGCATCGTGCTCGACGTCAATGATGTCACCGAGTACTCGGCGTTTCTGCTGCCGGACCCGTATCGGCTCATCATCGACATCCACGGACGCCCGGCCTCGCAGACAGCCGTTAAAACGCAGCCCGCTCCGGCTGAAGCTCCGCCAGCGGCGAGCCGTCCGGCTCCCAGCGCCGTGGCCGCGAAGACCGCCGACACGGCCACCGAGGTCGCCGCCATCAGCGAGCAGCCTGGCAGAGTAGACGCCACCAGCACGCCGACATCGCAGCCGATCGCCGCCATCGTCAACGAGGATGCCGCTCCGTCTCCGGCTCCCGCGCCTCCAGCGAGCAAGGGACAAACCGCTGCGCAGCCTGCGCGGGCCGCCGTTCCTACGACCGATGGCGAGACCTCGCTGGTGCGCGCGCTGGGCCTCAAGATCAATCGCATCGTCATCGACGCCGGGCACGGGGGGCATGATTCGGGCACCATCGGCGCGGGCGGTCTCGAAGAAAAAGACCTTGTTCTCGATGTCGCCCTGCGGCTGGGCAAGCTGCTGCACGAGCGCCTGGGGGCCGACGTGATCTATACGCGCAGCGACGACACCTTCATCCCGCTGGAAACGCGCACGGCGATCGCCAACAAGGCGCAGGCAGACCTCTTCCTCAGCATTCACGCCAACTCTTCGCGGGATTCGAGCGCGCGCGGAGTCGAGACCTACTACCTCAACTTCACCACCGAGCAGGACGCGCTCGAGGTTGCTGCCCGCGAGAATGCGCTTTCCACGAAGTCCATTTACCAGCTCAGCGACCTGGTCAAGAAGATCGCCCTCAAGGAGAAGATCGCGGAGTCGCGCGAGTTTGCCGGGGATGTCGAATCCAGCCTCTACGCGGGCTTGCAGAAGGGCAACGGCGGACTAAAGAACCGCGGCGTCAAGCGCGCTCCCTTCGTCGTGCTGATCGGCGCAAACATGCCGTCGATCCTGGCCGAGATATCGTTTATCACCAATCCGAAGGACGCTGGCGAGCTGCGCCGTTCTGCATACCGGCAGCGCGTGGCCGAGAGTCTCTATAGCGGGGTTGCCAAATATGCCGGAGGACTCAGCGGCAGCAAACCCGCGCAGCGCGCCAGCAACAAAAAATAGTTACAGAGCTTAGGTTTGTCAGCGCTTAATCAGCCACATCAGCCAGCTTGCGGCGATGGTTCCGCCAACGAATAAAACGAAACAGAAAGCGCCAAAGCGCGCCATCTGACGAGGCTCGGATCGCTGCGTGATGCCGAAGACAATCGAGGTGAAGAGCGAAAACAACAGCATCGCTCCGAAGTGGGAGAGGGTCATGAGGGCTTCCTCCCGCTGGCCAGAGAGTGCGCGTCAACGGCGGCGATGATGTTGAGCAATCCCGCAACCACGATGAATTTAGTTCCGTAGTCGGCCACCGCCATCTGAACCGAGGAGGCGCCCAGGTCGAAGACGCGCGCCACACCGTACAGCAGCCCGTTGCCAAGCTGTCCGGCGAAGTTGAGCATGTCGAGCATCTCTCCCGTGTTGGGCGTGTAGACCTTGCCTTTGAGCGCGATTCCCACCGAGAACATCGAGACAATCGAGACCAACAGCAACAGGCCGCGAATCCACTTGCGCTGCACCAGGTGGCCTGCGCCGGGAACCAGCCATCCGGCCAGAAGCGCCACCACCGGCAAGGCTGAGTTTGCTGAGTTTTGTATGGCCCGCTCCGTGGCCGTCGTATTGGTTGCCATTGCTGCTCTTGATGATAGCAGGACTGATAGCAGTACCGGGCGCACGAAGGGCGCTCGGAGCATCTAATGTGCAGCAGCCGGGTGAATTTCCGCATCCGGCTGCAACGTTCGACGGGCGGCTTCACATACTACCTGTAAGGAGAACCAGCATGTTCAGCTTACTTTGGACGGCATTGATTGGTCTCGTTGTAGGCGCCTTGGCAAAGTTAATCATGCCCGGCAAGGAACCAGGAGGCATCATCATCACCATGCTTCTTGGTATCGCCGGTTCCTTCGTGGGAACCTTTATAGGCCGGATACTCGGACTCTACTCCGAGGGCCGTTCCGCAGGCTTCATCATGTCGCTGATTGGCGCGCTCATTATTCTGGCGATCTATCACTTCTTCAGACGCCGCCAGCATCAACATGCCTGAGCGGGCAGCCTGAGACGTCGTAGAGACCGTTAGAGGCTGTGGATATCACGGCAGAACTGTGCAAAACCATGCCGCAAAGACGGCGTTGCGGCATGGAGGCATCCTTATTCACTGTGCAGCCGCTGGAAATTTTCCTGTATCCGTTTTACAACTCCAACAAAAACAGGAGTATGCTTTCGTGGTGTAGGAACGTTGCAGATGTTCTGAGAAACTGCTTCGAACGTTACGCAGTAAGGAGAATTGTTTCATGTTTCATGATATTGCCCATTTGATTTGGGTTGGATTGGTTGGTCTCGTCATTGGCGCCCTGGCAAAGTTGATTATGCCCGGCAAAGATCCTGGCGGAATCATTATCACGATGATTCTTGGCATCGCCGGTTCTTTTCTGGGAACCTGGCTGGGCGGCGTGCTTCACCTCTATTCGGGAGGAGGCTTCAGCTTCCTGATCTGGTCGATTATTGGAGCGCTCATCATTCTTGCGATCTATCACCTTTACAAGCGCAGCCGTAAGTAGGCGGTTCGAGTCTTCAGGCGCTGAAGCAGCAAGCGCCTGAAGACGACTTACACGCGGAGCTCCGATGGCGGAAAAGTGAAGCTGTGCCTGCGTGCGCGTTCAATGAAATCTTTTGCGGATACGGGAGACATCAAAAAGTTTCCCTGCGCAATATCACATCGCTTCCGCTGTAAGAAACGGAGCTGGCTGGCAGTCTCCACGCCCTCGGCCACGACCCGTATCCCCAGTCCATGCGACAAGGCAATGATGGTTCTCACGACGGCATCGGCGTTCGGATCTGCACCTGTCCGCTTCACGAAGCTCTGGTCGATCTTCAGCCGGTCTACCTGATATTGCAGAAGATACGAGAAGCTGCTGAATCCCGTTCCAAAGTCATCGATGGAGATGTGCACGCCGAGCTCGCGCATCTTCTGGAGCTTGTCGAGGTTTCCGCCGGAGTTCACCATGAGCATGTTTTCCGTGATCTCCACTTCGAGCCGGCCAGCGGAAAACCCGCCTGCGATCAGCGCCTGTTCGATGACCTGAACCAGGTTCCCCTGTAAGAACTGCCGCGGCGAGAGATTGATCGACAGGGTGAGGTCCAGCTCCAGCTCGTGCTGAATCATCTTTGCCTCACGGCAGGCGGCCTGGATGGCCCACTCGCCGATGGGAACGATCAGGCCCGTCTCCTCGGCTACGGGAATGAACTGCGCCGGGGAGATCTGGCCCATCTGCGGATTCTTCCATCGCAGCAGGGCCTCCATGCCGGTGATCGTCCCGGTTGCGAGCGAGACCTGCGGCTGGTAGTGCAGGCAGAGCTCCTCGTTCGCCAGCGCGTGGCGCAGCGCGTGCTCCATGGCCAGCCGGTTGGAGGTCTCCTTCAGCATGTCTTCGCTGAAGAAGCGGTACTGGTTGCGTCCGTTCTCTTTGGCGGCGTACATGGCCGCGTCGGCGCGGTTTAGCAGATGTTTGGCGTCGGCGGCGAAGTCCGGATAGATGCAGACGCCGACGCTGGCCGCTACGTGGACCAGTTGCCCTTCAATGCGCATCTCCGGCGAGATGCGGCTTACCAGATTGACGGCGCAGCGCTCGACGTCATCGACGCTGATGATGTCGGGCATCACCACGACAAACTCGTCGCCGCCCACGCGCGCGATCACGTCCGTGCTGCGCACGGCACGCCGCAGACGTTGGGCTGTCTCGATTAAAATCTGATCGCCCGATGCGTGGCCTAGCGAATCGTTAATGCGCTTGAACTGGTCCAGGTCGATCATGAAGATGGCGACCTTGGTTCCGAAGCGGCGTGCCCGCTCGACCGCCTCGACCGTCATGTCGCCGAGCAGAGTGCGGCCCAGCAGCCCCGTCAATTGGTCGTGGGTTGCCAGATGGGTCATGTAGTTCAGCATCTGGCGGCGCTCGGTGACGTCGCTGCATGTGATCGCGAGGCCGTCTTCTAGCCTGACTGCCTGGAGCCTCAGCCAGTTGGTGCTGAGGCATCCCGGCGGAACCGCGAGCTCCTCGTTCAAGGGGACGCCCGAGCGTGCCACCTGGCAGAGCTCCTCGAAGACGCCTGACGTCGTGGCAACGGGAACGATTTCGGAGAGATTCTTCCCGGCCAGCTCCGCGCGCGGCTTTCCTGTCAGAGCCTCCGCGTTGGCGTTGGCGTACTTGAGACGGAAATCGATGATCTTCCCCGCCTCATCGCGGACGGAGGTGAAGATGGTGAAGGTGTTAAGGCTCGACTCCGCCGCAGCCAGAAACATCGCGTGCAGCTCGCGGTCGCGCCTGGTGCGGCGGCTATATCTGCGTGACCAGACGGCGGTAGCCGCCATGCCCGCAGCGGTCACGCAGCCTCCCGCAACCATCGCCGCCAGATGAGCAGCCGGGGTCATATGACGATCAGGCCGGCACTGCGATTAAGGCAAACTACGGGGTAATCCTGACAGTCAGGATCAAGTCTATAGTTGAATCTCAAGAAAAATACCTCTACACAACCCTAAGAAGCTCTATGTAAGCACGTCGATTAGTGTAAAGGCACAAGGTATATATACGCTTTGATCTTTTGTAATCCGAATTGCTGGAATATGGATTACCGGCGCATGGGGTCAAAGCGTTTTCGTGGATTTTCCGGTGATAGCGGCGCTCTGTTTCTCATGTTTTGTGGCCTCCGGAGTCCGCGCTTCGCGCGGCTTTTCGGGAACCGTCTCGGGCATCCAGTGGTGCGTCTGCATCCAGTTGGCGATCAGCGCCGGATAGATGGCAAGCTCTGGAAAAGCGTCCTTGCCCTGCGCCAGGCCCAGGCCATGCGGCCCGCGCTCGAAGATGTGCAGCTCCGCCTGCACTCCGGCCCGCTTCAGCGCGTTGTAGAAGGTCGTGGAGTTCATGGGGTTGACGACCTCGTCGTCGCCGGTGGCGAAGAGAAAGCAGGGAGGAGTATCGCTGGTAACATGCCGCTCCAGCGAGACGCTATCCAGCAGCTCCTGCGATGGATGCTTGCCGATCAGCGCCTCCAGGCTCGTCTTGCGGGGAATCGCCGGGTCCAGCGTCAGCCGCGCGTAGGACAGGATCACGAAGTCAGGCCGGTCGCTCTCGCGGTCGATGGGATCGGCGGCCTTCTTGTCGCCTGCATCGTGCGTGGTGGCTATATAAGCGGCCAGATGTCCTCCGGCTGAAAAGCCCCACAGCCCGACCTTGTTCTTGTCGATTCCAAGCTCGGCGGCGCGGCTGCGGACATAACGGACCGCGCGCGCGCCGTCCTCCATCGGAACGGGATAAGCGTAACGCGGTCCCAGACGGTAGGTGAGCACAAACGCCGTTACTCCCCGCTGACTGAGCCAGCGGGCCGCGGCGGCTCCTTCGTTTTCGGTGGAAAGATTGTTGTAGCCGCCTCCGGGCAGAACGATGACCGCCGGATGTTCGCCTTCGCCCAGAGCGGGATAGATGTACATCTTCGGATTATCGGCATCACCGTTGCCGAGCGCTCCGGGAGCGCCCTTTGGCCATATCAGCACCGCGCGCGCAAAGCCCGTGGGCGGACGGACCACCTTCGCCGGAGGAATGGCCGCGGCCAAGGCAAGCGCAACCGTGCCAAACGAACACAGGCCCATAACCAGCGCCCGCCGGGCTATGCAGATTGGCTTCATGATTCCCCGACAGAATACTGCAATTTATTGGCGAAGGACACAATTTTTTCACCGAGAATCCGGGTGCCCCGTATCTGACGGTTTCATCGTCAGATACGGATGGCGTGTCCATGACGTATCACAACGCCCGCAACCGATGTTATAGTTCACATAATCTTGACATGGCGAGAGATCTCTTGTGAACAGACGAACCTTTGTTGA
>WQYS01000143.1 GCA_009781125.1 Acidobacteriaceae bacterium
CGGTCGCTTGTTTCTACATTTTGCGGATGCTGCAAGTGCGCAGGCAATGGCGCGCGCCGCAAACACTGCCGACGTCAATAGCCGAGCCGTTGATGGAGGCCAAATCCGTCGGCAGTAGAGGTCCGGCATAGGAGTCCCATGAAACCGTCTTTGTTAGAGCTTCTCGCATGTCGCCGCTGCGATGCGTCCTTTGAACTTCTGCCGAATGTTGTTGAAGAGGCCGAGGTGATGGAAGGCTCCCTGAAGTGCAATGGATGCGGCGTCACGTACACGATCCGGCGCGGCATTCCCCGCTTTGCGCAGAACCTCGATGCGGAGAAGAAGGCTACAGCCGACGCCTTCGGCTACGAGTGGACTCACTACTCGCAACTGACCGAGGCGGACAGAAAAGAGTTTCTGGCGTGGATATCTCCCTTGCAGCCTGCGGATTTTCAGGATCAGGTGGTGCTCGACGGCGGCTGCGGAAAGGGGCGGCACATCGCTCTGGCGGCTGAGTTCGGAGCGCGCACCGTGGTCGGCGTCGATCTCTCGGACGCGGTCGAAGCGGCGTTCCCGAACACCAGGCACCTGCCCAATGTTCACGTGGTCCAGGCGGATATTATGGACCTTCCCTTCCGCAGCCCGTTCTCCCTTGTCTACAGCATCGGAGTGATCCATCACCTGCCGAATCCCAGGAACGGGTTTCTAGCTCTCGCCGGACACACCCGGCCCGGAGGCCGGATTGTCACGTGGGTGTACGGCAAAGAGGGAAACTGGTGGATTGAAAAGCTCCTGGACCCGGTCCGGAAGCGCATCACCTCAAAGGTTCCGCGAGTCGTCACTCGATGCCTGAGCTTTCCACTGGCGCTGGTTCTTTACGTGGCGCTCAAGACCTTGTACCGGCCCGCGCGGCGGCGAGCGCGGCTGAAGCGGCTGCTGCCGTACTCCGAGTATCTCTGCTCGATCTCCGATTACACCTTCGCGGAGAACTTCTGGAACGTCTTCGATCAGATCGTGGCGCCGACCGCTTTCTACCACAGCCGCGAGGAGATCGAGGACTGGTACAGAACCGCCTCGATGCAGGACGCGCGCATCGAGTGGCACAACGCCAATAGCTGGCGCGGGACCGGTCTGGCTCCGCAGACAGCGCTGCCGGATGACGCAGAAAGTGGCCGTCTCATGTACAATAAATAGCTGATACCACGATAGGAAACAGTCATGTCTATTCATCCCATCATGCAGAAGCTGTCCGCCAGATTGCAGCGGACGGATCTCCCCGAGTTTGGTCCCGGCGACACCGTTCGCGTGCAGGTTAAGATACGCGAAGGCGAGAAGGAGCGTCTGCAGGCGTTTGAAGGTCTCGTCATTGCCACGCGCAAGGGGCCGCAGGGGACCTTTACGGTCCGCAAAATGAGCTTTGGCCAGGGTGTCGAGCGCATCTTCCCCTACAACTCCAAGGTCATCGACAAGGTGGAGAAGGTTCGCTCCTACCAGGTTCGCCGCGCCAAGCTGTTCTACCTGCGCGGCCTGAGGGGCAAGGCAGCTCGTCTGCGCGAGGTCGAACGGGTCAGCCAGTAGCCTAAGTTCTTTTCCACGGAGCCACAGCTTCGGCTGTGGCTTTTGTGTGTCTCGGCGATACACTCTCGTTATGCCCCGCGCGCCGAAGACAGAAAAGCTCTCCAAGCAGCAGATGCTGAAGCAGCTCATTTGCAGCGACGAGCGCGAGCGCGCGCTGCGCGGGCAGGGCTACTGCGTGATCGCCGGAGTGGATGAGGTGGGGCGGGGAGCGCTGTTCGGGCCCGTCGTTGCAGCAGCCGTGATTTTGCCGGAATCGATGAACAGGCTTGCGCGTGCTGGTCTTACGGATTCCAAGCAGCTCACGGCCAGTCGGCGCGAGGAACTCGACCACGAGATTCGGCAGGCCGCACTTGCTGTCAGCATCGCCGAGGTGGATGCCGGGACCATCGACCGCGTGAACATCTATCAGGCCACCAGAATGGCTATGCTCGCCGCCGTAGAGGGGCTTGCCATGAAGCCCGATCATCTGCTGATCGACGCCATGCTGCTTGACCATCCCTGCGCCCAGACGAAGTTGATCTATGGAGACGCGCTGAGCCTCTCGATTGCCGCTGCCTCGGTTGTGGCCAAGGTGTATCGCGACGCATTGATGTGCCGCCTTGACGCCGAATATCCCGGTTTTGGTTTGGCGAGTCACAAAGGATATGCAACAGCGGCGCATCGTCAGGCTCTGGCTGCGCAGGGACCGACGGTGCTGCACCGGCGTTCGTTTGCTCCGGTGCGAGCGCTTGTGCTTGACGATGGGGTGTTTCCGTTTTCAACAGCGCCAACGGCGCGACCTATACCAGCCCAGGGCGAAGCCCTGGGAACAGGTTCCCCAACAAGGGATCAAGGGCTGTAAGCCCGCTCTGTACCGGAGGCGTGATTCTGCAAATACCGTTCATTGAATCCCGGCCAGTATTAGTAGAACGGGCCTACAGCCCTTTGTGCATGGGGTGGGGCCTCTTTTCCCAGGGCTTCGCCCTGGGCTGGTATAGAGCGCGCCTTCGGCGCTCGGATTGTAGTACCGTCCGAAGAGATGTCCCTCAATCCAATAATCCGCAAACATGCGATTACCCTCGCTGGGTGGCCGTTCTCGTATTGTGTGTGGCCGCCGCTATAGGAATGAAGTTATGGCAGGGAGCAGGTCTGATTGCGATTACCCCGGCGAAGAGCCTTCCTGCAGATGGCCAGGAACATAGCCTTGCCCTGATCGGGGGCCGCTATCATCTGCCGGTTCGCGCCTCGCAGTTGACCGCTTCGGGAGACCGTCTTCGTCTGGAGGACACCAGCGAAGGCGTAGTTCTCTGGCTGCGCACGCCGGTTCAGCCGGGCAGGCTGCGAGCGGTCGTGAGGGGAAGAGGCGGCGTACTGGAGCTTCCGGTTCGACTTACCTCGGTGGAGGAAGACAGCTTCGGAGACGGCACTCCGGACTGGATGCGCCTTCACGCCGCGACCGATAGAGAAGCCTTCCGGCGATGGTTTACCGAACTGGCTGAGAGAGCCGCGGACACTCCGCCCGAGCGGCTCCCCCCGGAGATTACCGACTGCGCCTCCTTGCTGCGATACGCCTACCGCGAGACGCTGAGGCAGCACGATGACCGCTGGTACAAGCAGTTTGCTGCCGGCGAGGTGCCGTCCGTGGAGTCGGTTCAGCAATGGAGCTATCCGAATACGCCGCTCGGTGCCGGACTGTTTCGCGTTCGCCCCGGACCGTTTCGCCCGACGGACCCGACGGACGGCAGCTTTGCCCAGTTTGCAGATGCAAAAACACTGATGCGGTACAGCACGCATCTTGTAAGCCGGGATGCGCGTGCGGCGCTTCCCGGGGATCTTATCTTCTACCGTGTGCTAGAATCCGACTCACAATACCACTCCATGATAGTTACAGGCGGGCAGGGCGGATGGATTGTCTATCACACGGGACCAATCGGCAAGCAGCGCGGCCAGATGCGGCGCGTTCTGCTCTCAGAACTGCTTCATCACCCCGATCCTCGCTGGCGCCCCGAGGACGCGAATCCAAACTTTCTTGGCGTCTTCCGATGGAACATTCTGCGATAAAAACCAGAGGTCGTCATCCTGAGCGAAGCGAAGGACCCCTGTATTTCCTTTATTGTGGCGGCGAATCTCAACCGGAGTGTTTAACCTGCGCTGATCCGTGCCCGGGTTCATCTTTAGATCGTGGTATCAGAGATGTTGTCCTGAAAAAATCCTGCTGGCATAAGCGAAATGCAGGGGTCCTTCGCTTCGCTCAGGATGACGGTGTGGGAAAAATGAGTTGGAAGAAAGTATATAACCTTGTTTTAAGCAAAGCTGTTTTGCTGTTTCTGTTGTTTCTAGCCGCAGCCTCATGCGTTCGTGCCGAGAATCCATATTTCACGCTGAGCACGACTCGTTCCTTTGCGCCCGGCGAAAAGCCGAAGCTCCACCTCTATGCGCGCAACGAGTCGGAGCTGGAGTTCCGCATCTACCGCGTGCGCGATGAAGAGAAGTTCATCTCCGGCCTCTCGGAGATGCATAGCTTCGGCGAGATGCGAAACTTCGGTCCCGTCGAGCGGATCGACGAAGAGACCCTGCTGGAGCGTTTTCACGATTGGAAGCAGTCTATCTGGAGCCAGATCAAGCAGTTTTTCCGAACCCAGCTTTCGCGCGAGACGCGCGATGCGCTGAAGCTGAAGCAGTCCAGCCTGGCGCAGCAGAGCCATATTGTCGGCGTGGCGCAGTTTGCCCAGGTTCCTCTGCTCAACGACAGCCAATTGGTGGCGCGATGGCGTCAGCAGGTTCCTCCTACCTATATTGCGGACAACCAGGTTTTGCCCATCGATCCGCTGCCCGGCGGCATGTATCTGGTGGAAGCGACCGATGGCCATCTGAAGGCCTACACATTATTGTTTGTCAGCCAGGCGGCCCTGGTCACGCGCACGACTGCGGGTCAGTTGCTGGCCTATGTCGTGGACCGCAAGACCGGCGTGCCCATCAATGGCGCTCAGGTAGTCCTTTCTGTTGAGAAGCAGCCAACGGCGCGCCAGACCACCGCAGAAGATGGAGTTGCGGCCTTCGACGCTCCGGCGAAACAGGCAACGGATCAAACGGAGCAATCCGAAGACGCCAGCGACCGCAAGCTATGGGTGATGGCCCGCGTGGGCAAGGACATTGCTCTGGTTGCGCCATGGTACTCCTCGTTCTTGCGACAGGCCGGAGACCGCTATGTCGGATACACCTACACGGACAGACCCGTCTACCGCCCCGGCCACACGGTTCACTTCAGGGCCGTCATCCGCGAGCGGCAAGACAATACGCTGGCGCTGCCGAAGCTCTCCACGGTTCACGTCACCGTAACCGACGACCAGCAGAAGACTTTCTTCGACAAGCAACTGCCGGTCTCGCCGATGGGAACAGTTCAGGGAGACGTGGTTCTGCCGGATGACGCCAGCCTTGGCGACTACTCCATCACGATTGGCGAAGGCGCAGAGACCGACAATGTAGGCCGCGGATATTTCCAGGTTCAGGAGTATCGCAAGCCGGAGTACCAGATTCGCGTCTCCGCCGCGCACCCGCGAGTCTTGCAGGGAGACAGCAACCAGGTCACCGTCGAGGCCCGGTACTTCTTTGGCGAACCCGTTGCCAATGCCAAGGTAAAGGTTCGCGTCTACCAGAACCGGCACTACTGGTGGGATGAGGATGAAGACAGCGACTTCTCTGCGGAGGAGAGCAGCAACGACATCTACGCGGGAGACCAGACCAGCGAGCAGGAAGGCCGCCTCGACGCCAACGGCAAGCTGACGGTTTCGGTTCCCACCAGCTTCGACGAAGATCGCCGTTACGACCGCGACTACGTCATCGAAGCCGCCGTGACCGACGAGGCCGGACGCGAGATTACAGGCCGGTATCGTTTTCTAGCGACCTATGGCAGCTTTCATGTCCGGGTGGAATCGTTGAACTACGTCGTCGTGCAGGGACAGCAGGCCAGCTTCCGCGTAACTGCGATGGATTACGACGGCAAGCCTGTCGAGACGGCGGTCCATCTGCATCTGTCGCAGTACAACTATCGTAACGAAAAAGAAGAGACTCCGGCGGGAGATGCGGATGTCACGACGGGAGCCGACGGCACGGCCATGGTTAGGCTTCCGGTCAATGTCAGCGGGTCGATTCGCGTGCTGGCGCAGGCCACTACGCCAGAGAAGCGTCAGGTGCAGGACCGTGACTGGCTGTGGGTAAGCGGCGGCAAGGAAGAACGCTGGGGTGAGGATGAGACACAACAGGCCCGCATCATCGCCGATAAGAAGAGCTACGCGCCCGGAGATACGGCGCATCTGACGCTGGCGAGCGAGGTCAGCGGAGTTCATGCGCTCGTCACGGCTACTGGTTATACGATACAGTTCCGCAAGACGCTTTCGAGCGATGGGCGCTCGGTGAGCTTCGACCTTCCGATTACACGGGATTCGCAGCCTAATGTAGTCGTCGATGCCGTCTTTCTGAAGGACGGAAAGATATATCAGGCGCAGAAGACGCTCAAGGTTCCGCCGGTTCAGCAGCAGCTTCAGATCACGGTGACTCCGGCGGCAAGCGTCTTCCAGCCGGGTCAGTCTGCGGTTTACGACGTGGACGCGCGCGACTCGTCGGGCAAGCCAGTCGTGGCCGAGCTGAGCTTCGGCGTCGTCGATGAGGCGCTCTACTCGATCTATCCCTATACCAACGGCGATATCGTAAGGCGGCTCTATCCGGACCGCGAGGTCTATCCCAGCATTGATAGCTCGCTCACCTACTACTTC
>WQYS01000144.1 GCA_009781125.1 Acidobacteriaceae bacterium
AGGCAGTAGGCAGTGTTGTCCACCATCGGGCAGAGATAGTCGAGCCGGTCGGTCAGCGGAACCACCTGCTGATAGAACTTCGCCTCGCAGGTCTTCTCCACGCCCGTGTGCAGGTAGCCGATGTCGGGAGCGAGGCTTACGACCGTCTCGCCGTCGATCTCCAGCACCAGCCGCAGCACGCCGTGCGTCGAGGGATGCTGCGGTCCCATGTTGAGGACCATCGTCTGGCCTTCGATGGGATCGATGCCCGGATGCTTCTGCTGCGCTCCTTGGACCACGTCGTCGATACCGGGTATGAGTTGGTCTGCCATTAGCGGTAGCCCTCCACGGGATAGTCCTTGCGCAGCGGATGGCCCTCCCAGTCCTCGGGCATCATGATGCGGCGAAGATTGGGGTGATTCTTGAACTTCACGCCGAACAGATCAAAGACCTCGCGCTCGTAAAAGTTCGCCGAGGGCCAGACTGCGACAGCGGAATCGATCTCGGGATCGCTGCCTCCTACACGTGCAACCACGCGCAGGCGGCGCTTCAGCTTGTGCGACAGAATGCTGTAGCTGATCTGGAAACGCGGCTCCGATGGATACCAGTCCACGGCGGTCACGTCTTCAAGAAAGTTGTATCCAGCCGCCTGGACCGCGCGCAGGGCGGCGACGATATTCTCTGCGGCGACCACGAGGGTCAACTCACCGCGGTCGAACTTCCCATCCGTAAGCAGCAAGCGGAGCACATTGACTGCCGGTTCGCCGGAAAACTTCTCCAGGATCGCTTCCAATCCAGTGATGGCCGGTTCCATTAGAGGTCTCCCTTGTCTGTGGACCAGTCGAGGATGCCCTTCTTCCACACATAGAACAGCCCCACGGCTACGAATCCCAGGTACACCAGCATCTCGTAGAAGCCGAACATGCGCGAGCCGGTGATCTGCGGAAGCCGCCGGAAGACGACCGCCCAAGGAAGCATGAAGACGGCCTCAACGTCGAAGAGAATGAACAGCATGGCAACCATGTAAAAACGGACGGTGAAGCGTCCGCGCGCGTCGCCGACCGGATTCATGCCGCACTCGTAGGTTCCGGACTTGATGCGCGAGCGCCTGCGCTTGCCGATCAGAGAGGAGACCGCGACCATGCCAGCAGCAAGGCCCACCGCCGCGAGAATCTGCAACGCCAGCGGAAGATAGTTCCACGTGTATGGATGATAGGGTTGCATGGACATAATCGATTGTAAGATTGCGGCTTGCAAGTGTCTAGCAACGGAGCTGTGTAGTGTGAGAACAATCACAGCAGCGAGCGGTACGCTTCGATGATGCGGTCGCCGAACAGGTCAGCGAAGAGCGCGCCCGCGGCCAGAAAACTTCCAAAGGGCAGTTTTGAAGCCGCATTCGCTCGCCGCGCAGCGAGCAGAGCTATGCCGTAGACGCTGGCTGTGAAGACTCCGACAAAAAGCGCAAGAATCGCGGGCCAGAAGCCGAGAAACGCCGCGATCATGGCAAACAGCTTGACGTCTCCAAGCCCCATGCCTTCACGCCGACGCGCGGCCAGGTAGAACCAGCGCACTCCGAGCAGCAGCAGCGCCGCCGCTCCGATGGCCAGAATGCGGCCTCCGATCAGCGCCTCCGGGCCGGTGAGGAAGACGTTGCCGGTGTCGGCGGCCCCGCCCATGGTTCCGATGCGGATGCTCTGCTTGGCGAGCAGAATCTGGTCTTGCGTCGGCCCCAGAAACACCGCCTGCGCGCAGACGAACAGCAGCCCAATCACGATGCCGATCACGGTAAAGGTGTCGGGCAGCAGATGGGTCTGCCAGTCCATGACCATCAGTCCGATCAGCAGGAATCCCATCACCACGACGGCAAGCAGGGTAATAGCGTTCATGGCGGCCTCGGATGTGGTGATGGTGCTGTTCGGGGCCTGGAAGGCCGCGAGCAGCATATGCAGCCGCGAGGCCTGAATGGCGAACCATGCTCCGACGGCAAGCTCGACCAGCGGGTAACGCACGGAGATCGGCTCGCCGCAGTCGCGGCAGAGGCCGCCGAGCAGAATCCAGCTCAACACAGGAATGTTGTCGTACCAGCGAATCTGCGCGCCGCATCGCGGGCAGCGAGAGCGCGGGCGCACGACTGACTCATGCGCGGGCAGGCGCGAGATGCAGACGTTCAGGAAGCTGCCAAAGAGCAAACCAAGCAGAAATCCTGCAAACGTAAAGACCGTGAGAGATACCACGATTGAAAGTATACGGTGATTATCAGGCCGTCAGGCGCATTTCGATGCGCAAACCCGTAGCCACGCTATATTCACGAGTGTATCCCGGCAGAACAGGTTAATTATGTCCTGTAACAGGTCAGACACACGCGGTGACCCTGACTGCAACCGTAACACTAGAAATCGATGTGCATTCGTACCGCTCCGACCAGGACCGGGCCGCGGTCGCGGTTGTAGCCGGGGTTGGTGATGTACTGCATGTCGAGGGCGTAGAACACGCCGCGCCAGGCGTGGAGGTTGTAGTAGCCCTCCAGAATGTTCTCCCGGCCATAATTGAGGCCGCCGTCGCCGAGGATAAAGCCTAAGCCGCCCAGCCGCAGATACTCCTGGTGGTCGCGCTTGATGGCGTTGGAGACAAAGGCCAGACCCACTTTATCGAAGGGCCGCGACCAGCGGTTGCCTGCATAGTCGCCACCTAGAGCTACGGTTTGGCCGACCTCGGTGTAGGCGAAGCTCTCGTTGCGGTCGTCGTTCCAGCCGAAGCGCAGGAACCCGCGCAGGTGCGGCGTAAACTCCTGCTGGGAGTTGAGTCCGAAGCCATACTTCACGGCCCCGAACTTCGCCGTGGAGGCGATATCAGGAGTCATCCCGTCCTCTTCAGCCGCATTGACTGAGGCACGATAGTTTCCCATGTGCGCGTGGTTGACATAGCCGAGCACACGAACCGTGCCTGTGCGGTTGGCATTGAGAAGATGCCCCAGCAGCGAGCGGCGCAGCTCGAACTCTACGTTCTGGCCGCTGGCACGGCGCAGGTTCCAGTCGAGGTCGGTGCCGTTGGCGACGGTCGGCATCAGCAGGATTCCGTAACGGGCAGACCATATCTTGTCGATGTACTCGGCGACGACTCCGTAGGTGTAGCCGCGCGTATCGGCGGCGTAGTCCCAGGCGCCGTTGTTGCAGACCGTCCAGTTGAGAAACTGCAGGTGGCTGTCTGAGCCGATGTCGTTCAGGTCGAAGAAGTCAGGCAGGCTCATCTTGCCTGCGTGCAATTCCAGCCTGCGCTCCGGGGCTTCCGTGGCCAACGAGAGCGGCGAGCGCTCCACTTCGACCAGCTTGTCCGTGAAACCGATGGTCTGGCTGACGATCACGCGGCTGATGTAGGGAGCCGCGCTGAGGTACGGGTTGCGCACGACATCTAGATTGGTGAAGCCCGCCAGGCCCAGCGCCTGACTGATGCCTCTGCCTCCGGCTGACTCTACGTTGAGAATGGCGTCGGTGTTGTAACGGGCGTTGTGATGGAGCTGCGCTCCCAGATAAAGCGTGCCCAGCAGCGATGTCTTGTACTCTCCCTGGCTCACGAGGCTGTTGGTACCCTCGTAGAGCGAATCGAAGGGTGGGTGGCCTTGGAAGATGATGTTTGCCTGTCCAGAGATGAGGTAACGCGACGACTCCGGGTGAGGGAAGACGGTGAGCGCCGGATCGGCAGCTGGTTCCACCACGGGCTTTTCGGAGTGCGGCTTGAAGGCAGCCGCCGGTATTGGCTCCTGCGCAGCCGCAGAGAGACCCAGGGTCAGAAAAAGCAGTGTAATAAAAGTTTTCATGACCTTGGGGAAGCTCCATGCAGAAGAGATGGCTAGCTCAAATGATATAGTTTCAGCGTTAATCTGAGGTAAATTGCTCAGTTGCCGCGGAGGGTTTGCACCAGCAGCCACGCATTCAGGGCGGCAACAACCCAGGCGACGGCCCAGCCTGTTCGGCGCAGCCAGGCGCGATTCACAAACGGACCCATCTTCTTCGGGTCGCTCGTGAACCGGATCAGCGGAAAGACCGCGAAGCTCAGTTGCATACTGAGAACAACCTGGCTCAGAATCAGCAGTCTTGCGGTTCCCGTGCCGCCGTAAAGCGCGGTAACGATCACAGCGGGAATAATCGCCGCAAGCCGCGTAATGAGGCGGCGGAGCCAGTTGGGCAGCCGCATCTCAAGGAATCCCTCCATCACAATTTGTCCGGCGAGGGTTCCCGTGATGGTCGAGTTCTGGCCCGAGGCCAGCAGCGCCAGCGCGAACATCATGCTGGCTCCGGTAAAGCCGAGCAGCGGCGTCAGCAGCTTGAAGGCATCGCCGATCTCAGCGACCTCCGTGTGTCCGCTGCGATGGAAGACGGCTGCGGCCACGATCAGGATCGCCGCATTCACAAAAAGAGCCAGGGTAAGAGCCACGACAGAGTCGATGTTCGCCAGGCGAATCGCCTCCCGCTTGCCCGCCGTGGTCCGGGGATAGTTTCTGGTCTGCACGATCGATGAGTGCAGATACAGATTGTGTGGCATCACCGTCGCGCCAAGGATGCCGCACGCGATATAGAGCCCTGGAAGCGTCAGTATGCCCTGCGATGGCAGGAACAGGTGACGGAGCACCGGAAACCACTCGGGCCGCGACAGAACCATCTCAATGCAGAACAGGACGGTGATGGTCCCGATCAGAACGATCACCACGGCTTCGATGTACCGGAAGCCTTTATGTTCCAGCAGAAGGATGACCAGCACATCAAAGCTCGTAATCAGCACGCCGATAATCAGCGGGATGCCGAACAGCAACTGCAAGGCAATGGCCGAGCCGATCACCTCGGCCAGATCGCAGGCGGCGATGGCAATTTCGGCGAAGATCCATAGCATGATCGCAACCGGACGGTTGTAGGATTCGCGGCATGCCTGCGCCAGATCGCGTTCCGAGGCGATTCCAAGTTTCAGCGACAGGCTTTGCAGCAGAACCGCCATCAGGTTCGAGAGCATGATGACGAACAGTAGCTTATATCCGAACTGCGATCCTGCGGCCAGGTCGGTTGCCCAGTTTCCCGGGTCCATGTAGCCGACGGCGATCAGAAAGCCCGGTCCGGCAAAGCCCAGAGCGCGCCGCCAGAGGTGCCGGGAGTCCGAGACCTGGACGCTCGAAAAGATGTCCGGCATGGACGGACGCGCAGTTGCTGCACGGGTCTGATCTTTGACGGATGTAGCCATCTGAATATGCCTGCTGGTATACCCTTAGCTTTAGTAGAGTACAGCTCGTTAATCTCAGTTAATAAATTATCATAAGTGCTACTTAATATGCTTTCGTTTGACCCAGACCTTTTCTGCGGCAGGCCGTCCCAGGGTTGATTTGCCTGTTGCGGTTTCAATACTTACGGTCTGGTCGTAGTTCCTCTCCAGAACGCGAACGCCGGTCTGAGGACCGATGCCGGCCTTGTTCAGAAACAGAAGCATCTGGGTATCGCGCCCATAGATGCTTTCAACGACATACTCGCCGCGCGGTGCATCCGAGAGCTGCACGAAACCGCGCCTTCGCCGCCGCTCCGGGTTTTCCGGCAGCACGGAATGGCCATGCGGGCCAGGAGCCTTTTCACCCAGCTTCTCGATCAGCCGCGCCTCGAAGGCCGGTGAGACGGCATGTTCCAGCCGCTCGGCTTCGTCGTGCACCTCGTACCACTTCATGCCGAAGATCTCTGCGAGCATCCGTTCGATGAGATAGTGACGAAGCGCGGTCCTGTATGCGGCTTCCTTGCCTCGGGCAGACAGGCGGACGGCGCCGTCGTTCTTAACTTCGACGAACCCATCCCGCTTCAGGCGCTTCAAAGCCATGGTGACGGCAGGAGGCGAGACCGAGAGCCAGTGCGCAAGCGTGGCCGAGATGACGTGCTCGCCCTCGGACTCGGCTTCGAGGATTGCCTTCAGGTAGTCCTCTTTGGAGACTGTAATGGCATGTTTCATCCGGCCGCATTCCTTTCGATGTTAACTATTTATGTTAACCGTAGATAACCTGTTCAGGCAAAGCGAGCGCCGCAGGCGCTGGCTGAGGTAACTTCAATGGTTCCACCTCTGCGCGTACGGGCTTGCAAACCGTTGCGGCCTGGGAGTAGATTCTCGTGTACACGGGAAAGGAGGGTGATCCAGCCTATGAAATCTGATTCACACAGTTGCATCGTAAATGTACGTGAGGTGACTGAGGCTTAGAGAGCATCCTGCTCCCGGCCATGCGCTCTGCGAAGCGCAGTGAGGCGTGTCGAACGCAAGATGCCTCAGATCAACAAGTCAATTCCAACAGTCTAC
>WQYS01000145.1 GCA_009781125.1 Acidobacteriaceae bacterium
CATGCTCTCCACACCGCCCGCAACGATGACCTCGGCTCCGCCGCACTGGATGCGCTGCGCCGCCAGCGCGATCGACTGAAGACCCGAGGCGCAGTAGCGGTTGATCGTCATCGCGGAGCTGCTGACCGGCAGACCGGCACGCAGGCTGGCGATGCGGGCAACGTTCATTCCCTGTTCGGCCTCAGGCATGGCGCAGCCCAGGATGACGTCCTCAATCTCGGAGCGGTCGAGCTGCGGGACGCGCGCGAGCACTCCGCTGATCGCCGCGGCGGCCAGTTCGTCGGGACGTGTCGAGCGAAGGGTTCCGCGTGGAGCTTTTCCCACCGGAGTGCGAACGGCGGCAGCAATAACGGCTTCATTCATGATGTCTCCTCTAATTCCTTAGCGGCTTGCCGGTCTTGAGGGTGTAGGCGATTCTTTGCTGCGTCTTCTTTTCTCCGCAGAGCGAGAGAAACGCCTCGCGCTCAAGATCAAGCAGGTTTTGTTCGCTGAGCAAAGTGCCCGCCGTGACATTGCCTCCACAAAGGACCGTCGCAATCTTGTTCGCCACCCTGGCATCGTGGTCGCTGATGAACTCGCCTTCGCGCATCGTCCACACAGCCATCTTCAGAGTCGCCAGGACACTCTCGCCGGGCGCAGGAATATCGGCGCGCGCGACCGGCGCGCTGTAACCGGCATCGGCAAGCGCGCGGGCGCAGCGTTTGGCATCGGTCAGCAAACGGTCGCGGTTGGGGGTGATCGTGTCAGAGGAACGGAGAAAGCCCAGACCACGCGCCTCCGCCGCAGAAGTCGAGACCGCAGCCCGGGCGATGAGCTCGAAGCGCTTCCTGATGGCGTTGAAGAACTCGATGCTGCCCACGCACGTATCGGCTTCGAGCGAGCGGAGAAGCATCTCTTTGCAGCCTCCTCCGCCGGGGATGAGGCCGACTCCGGCCTCCACCAGCCCCATGTAAAGCTCCGCATGGGGCTGACGCGCGGCGGCGTGGAGGCTGATCTCCGCGCCTCCGCCCAGACACATGCCATACGGCGCAACCACAACCGGACGTGGACAAAACTTAATAGCCTGCGTCATGCGCTGGAAGGAGCGGATGGCGAGCGCGACCTCATCCCACTCCTGCTCCTGCATGGAGAGAAGAAGCTGCACGAGATTCGCGCCGACGGAGAAGTTAGCCGAGTCGCCAGTGATAACGAAAGCGTCAAAGTCCGCGACCTGCTGGCTGTCGGGCTTGAGCGTCTGTGTAATCAGCGAAACGATATCGCCTCCCAGCGCGTTCCTCTTGGAATGCAGCTCGATTGCGGCCACGCCATCGCCGCAATCGATGACAGACGCGCCGGGGTTCTTCGCAACGACGCCGTGAGTTTTCTTCAGAACCGCAAGCGACGCAACGCCATCCGCGACAGGGACAGGCTTATACTCGCAGGTAAACGGATCGAAGTAGAGGCGTCCGCCAGGAACCGCCGCATCCTCTCTGTACCAGGCCGGGTTTGGCTCGCCGTGCTTCGCAGCCCAGGCGAGAAGTTTTTCTACGCTGGCCGAGACCGGCTCTCCGGCAGCGCGCATCTCTCCGGTGGTCTCGCGGACGCCGACGGCATCGAAGAACTCAAACGGCCCCAGCTCCCAGTTGAAGCCCGCCTTCATCGCCTGATCGACGGCAACTATATCTTCCGCCGGTTCACAAGGCGAGGCGGAGACACGATTGGCCGCGTAGGTAAAAAGCTCCGTCAACAGCGGCCAGTAAAAGCGCACTGCCTTGTCGCGCCTGTCGCCGTGGAGCAACTGACGCACGCGCTCCGCCGTGGATTCGATGTTCGCGGCCATCTCCAGCGCCGGGAATTTAGGCCTTGTCGCAGGACGGTACTCAAGCGTCTGCCAGTCGAGGGCCTGACGAAGCTCGCGGCCTTCGCTGTCTTTTCCGTCTTTCTTGTAAAAACCCTGGCCCGTCTTATCGCCCAGCCACTTTTTCTCGACCATCGCGGCGATGAAGTCAGGGAGGACAACGTCGCTGCGCTCGTCTTGAACTTTGGAGGCGAAGTTACGCGCGACATCTGCAAGCACGTCAATACCGACCAGGTCACCGAGGCGAAAGGTTCCCGTCTTTGGCCAGCCAATCGCTGTGCCGGTAAGCGCATCGACCTCCTCAATCGTCAGGCCCTGCTGCTGCATCAGGCGGATGGCGTTGCTCATGGCGAAGACGCCGAGGCGATTGGCGATGAAGTTCGGCGTATCACGCGAGCCGATGACGGTCTTGCCCAGACGCCGGTCCGCGAGGCGCGTAATGGCGGCGATGGCTGAGGCGTCCGTATCTGGCGTGGGGATGATCTCCACCAGGCGCATGTAGCGCGGCGGATTGAAGAAGTGCGTGCCAAAGAAGAGCCGCCGTGTCTCGGGCCGAAGACCTGAGGCGATGCTCGAGATCAGCAGGCCGCTGGTGTTGGTGGTCAAAATGGAATCTGCTGCCCGGTGCTGTTCTACCCTTGCCAGCAGCGCCTGCTTGATCTTCAAGTCTTCGGCGACGGCTTCGATGATCCATCCGCAGGAGGCGATGAGGGCGAGATCGTCCTCGAAGTTGCCCGGTGTGATCAGGCGCGCCGTCTCCTGCGCATAGAAGGCGGCGGGCTGCGACCGCTTCAGACTCTCCAGAGCGGCAAGAACAACCTTGTTGCGCTCGGCCCGGGGAGCATCGCCTGCGACACCTGGCGGAACGATATCGAGCAAAACCACGGGGATTCCGGCGTTCGCCACGTGAGCGGCGATGCGCGAGCCCATGGTTCCCGCGCCGAGAACGGCTACCCGTTGGATGCTGCGCCGCGAGAGACCGGCGGCGTTGTTGGAGAGAGCACACATATCTCTCTGTTTCGATGCACTTGACCGGCAGGCGTTTTGTGGAGAAGGAGCCTTTTCTCTTGCCACTTTTTTCGCGCCGGACCGGAGCTTTCTGCCCCGTTACGCAACATTTCTCCCATATCATTCGTCTATAAGGATGTTTCAATCGGTCCGCCGGGAAGCTCGCTCGCCCGATACAATTAATGTCTGACTACTTAGCACGCACCCTGTAGAGGCGAATCTTCATGCTGAAAATCTCTGGAATCAGGCCTGTTTTTTTTACTCTCCTCCTGGCAGTTTTTGCCATGTCTCCCGCATATTCCGCTACACATAACCGAATCACCACGGCCGTCGACGACGCCAGCCGCAGCAGCATTCCCAACACCATCCCGATGCGGGCCCGCCGCGCCGCCGACCTCGGCGAAACCTCCTCCAGCCGCCCGCTCGATCTGGTTACGCTGGTCTTCAGCCGAACCGCCGAGCAGCAGGCCGAGCTCGATCAGCTTCTGCGCGACCAGCAGAACCCGAACTCTCCTCTCTACCATCAGTGGCTTACGCCGGAGCAGTTCGGCCAGCGCTTCGGGCTGGCGAGCGGCGACCTGGCCAAGGTCAGCGCCTGGCTCACGAGCAAGGGACTGACCATTGTCAGCGCCTCGCCCAGTGCTACCGAGATTTCGGTAACTGGCTCGGCGCGCCAGATCGAGCAGGCCTTCCGCGTCAGCATCCATGACATGAACGAGAACGGCGAGGCTCACTTTGCCAACATCAACGATCCCGAGCTTCCGGCGGCCATCGCCAACGTCGTTGTAAGCATGGGTGGACTGAATGACTTCAAGCCCAGGGCGCGCTCGATTGTGCGTCCGCTGTATACCTCGTCTATCTCGGGGAACCACTATATTGCTCCCGGCGATTTCTATACTATTTACGATGTTCCCAGCTCCCTGAACGGATCCGGGATAACCATTGCCGTCGTGGGGCAGACCGATATCAGCACCAGCGACGTCTCGGCCTTCCGCGCCGCGTCCGGCCTTTCGACCAGCAATCTGCCCACGACCGTGCAGGCCACGGGATACAGGTACGCCAGCCCGGCGTGTTCCACCGGGCCATGTGACGTCGACGAGGCGCAACTGGACGTGGAGTGGTCCGGCGCGGTCGCTCAGAACGCTACCATCAAGTTCGTGACGGTGGGCCAGGGTTCGACCGCAAACACCTTCAACGCGCTGATCTATGCGGTCACCAACCAGGACAGCGTGGGCGAGTCCATCATCTCCGTAAGCTATGGAGCCTGCGAAGATCTCTGGAACCAGATGTCGCCGAACCGGACCACGGTAAACCAGTACTTCCAGCAGGCCAATGCGCAGGGAATCACCATCGTCTCCGCCGCCGGAGACACCGGCGCGGCAGACTGCGACGGCATTCCACCGGCTGACTACGGCTTGACGGTAGACTTTCCTGCAAGCTCGCCGTTCGTAACCGGCGTGGGCGGAACCATGTTTAACGAAGCGAGTCTGCCGTCGGTAACGTTCTGGAACTCGAACGACAAACCCACGGTCTCCAACGCTGGTTCTGTGATTGGCCCTCCGACAAACCCTCAAATGCCTGAGACGGTATGGAACGAGACCGCCCAATGCACGGCGCAATCTGTAGCTGCTGGCCAGGGCGCGGCCTACTGCGCCGGAGGCGGCGGAGCCAGCGCCTATTTCAGCAAGCCCGACTGGCAGACCGGACTCACCCCCGATGACTCCTCGCGCGACGTTCCCGATGTCGCCTTCAACGCCGCGGCCATCCATGATCCCTACCTGATCTGCTCGCAGGGATCGTGCGTCAATGGTTTCAGGAACTCCAGTAACAATCTCAACGCTATCGGCGGAACATCCGCCGGAGCTCCGTCAATGGCAGGCGTCCTGGCGCTGCTTTTGCAGTACCTTGAACAACACGCGACGACGAACTCCAACAACGGCAGCTTCCCCGGCCTCGGCAATGTTAATCCGATGCTCTACGGGATGGCCAGCTCCAGCACCGCCAACGACGCCTTCCACGACGTCACTTCGGGAAACAACGCGAGTCAATGTCAGCCCGGCACCGTGAACTGCCCCAGTGGCGGAGACATCGGCTACTACGCCGCTACCGGCTACGACCAGGCATCCGGCTGGGGCTCGCTCGATGTGAACATCTTTATCACGAAGTGGGGTTCCGTGACTCCGGCAGGAACCTCCGGCAACTCCGGTTCCGCCACGTCCTGCGCCGGAACCGGCACCTGTCTGTCTACAACCACGATTACGCCTCCCTCCAGCGTGCAGTCGGGCACGATCACAGGCTCGACCCAGTTGACCATCACCGTGGTTAACGCCAGCACAACAACGGGACTCGCCGCGCCCACCGGCAACGTGCAGATCATTGCGTTCGCCCCGAACGGCACGCCGATCTCGCCTGTTCTGGGCACGGTTGCGCTGGGCGCAAATGGAACTGTGTCGTATCCCTTTGATCCTAACTCGCTGCCCTCAGGAGCGTCGGGCGGCTACACCATCGGCGCGGCCTACGCGGGCGACGCCAACTACGCAGGCTCCAAGGGAACCGTCTATCTCGACGTCGCTACTGGCTCGGACTTTGCCCTAGCATCCTCCGCGGCGTCGGTCGCGGTCGCCTCGGGTTCTAAAGCTCAGGCGGTTACATTTACGCTGACTCCGCTGAATGGGTTCCCCGGCACCGTAACCATGACGGCCAGCGCAAACGTCTCCGGCCCCGGCTCCAGTTGGTCTTTTTCGCCGTCATCGGTCCCCCTCAGCGGAGGCGCTCAGCAGACGCAGCTTACGCTCTATGGCTACAGTTCAGCAGGGACGGGTACCGCCTTCGCCATGAATACGCCGCCTAAGCTGCGCACGTCACCCTGGACCAGGTGGACGCTGACCGGCTCGGGCGTATCCGTGGCCTGCCTGCTGCTATTCATCGCGCCTCGACGACGACGCTTGAACGCTCTGCTGGCCCTGCTGATCTCGGTCGCGGCAGTCTCCGCCTCCGGCTGCGGCGGCAGTGGCGACGGAGGTAGCGGAGCTTGTACCGGCAGCAATTGTGGCGGAGGTGGCGGAGGTGGCGGCACGACATACGCCATGCGCGGCACCTATACGGTCTATGTAACGGCCACGTCCGGCACGCATGTGCACACGTCCACACTTACCTTCACGGTTCAGTAGACGGAAGCAGTAAAACCGATCCCCATTCACGGCGCAGCTTATCGCCCGTGAATGGGGATGATCGTTTCGAGCAGTTTGACGATTGCTCCAGAGCAATCGCTTCCATCTCAAAGCCTGTCCTTGTAATCGATTGTCAAAGATCGGAGATCGCTTCCTATGTTTACCTATTCGACTCTGCGAAGATGTTCCGATTGTGTCTGAGACGCGAGTATGCTTTTTAGGCATACCCCTATGTGCCATGGCTTCCCG
>WQYS01000146.1 GCA_009781125.1 Acidobacteriaceae bacterium
ACTACGCTGATGCGTGATACCGGCGCGGCCCTGAGCCCGTTCCACTCCTTCTTGTTTCTGCAAGGACTGGAAACGCTATCGCTGCGCGTGGAGCGGCATGTCGAGAACGCTCTGAGAGTTGTTGATTATCTCGCGGCGCATCCCAGGGTTGCAAGCGTCAGCCATCCCTCGCTGGCCGGACACAGAGACCACGCCATGTACAAGAAATACTTCCCCAAAGGGGGCTGTTCCATCTTTACCTTCGAGATACAGGGCGGAGCGAACAGCGCCAGGGCATTTATCGACCACCTGAAACTGTTCAGCCTGCTTGCGAATGTAGCGGATGTGAAGTCGCTGGTCATCCATCCGGCCTCGACCACGCACTCGCAGTTGTCTGAGGCTGAGCTGCTCGATTGCGGCATTACGCCAGGCACCATACGGCTCTCCATTGGCACCGAGCATATCGACGACATCCTCGCTGATTTAGAGCAGGCCTTCGCGGCATCTTTGGTTTGATTATCCTGGACACCTGCAGCTACAGATTTGCCCAGCGCCGGGGAAGGCGGCGCTAATACTTCGGCAGAGCGGGGTCGATCTTTTCGGCCCAGGCCTGGATGCCGCCCGTAAGGTTCGAGACCTTCGCGAAACCTGCTGCCTTCAGCGCCAGCGCCGCCTTCTGGCTGCGCGGCCCCAGCTTGCAGTGGACTACGATCTCGCTGTTCTTCCTGCCAGCCAGCTCGCCCATGCGGCTTGCGATCTCTCCCACCGGAATCAGCTTGGCGCCGAGATTGACAATCTGATACTCGTGCGGCTCGCGCACGTCGAGAAGGAAGACATCCTCCCTGGCGTCCAGCTTTTTCTTGAGAGTCTCGACCGTCATCTGCGGAATGCCGTCCACCACCGCGCCAATGGCTACGGTTTTGTCTGAGGCCTCCAGCGGGCCAGCAGACTTGGGTTTTTCAACGCCGCAGAACTGGTCGTAATCGATTAACTGCGTGATCTCGCGCGTGCCGCAGACCGGGCACTCGGGATTCTTGCGCAGCCTCATGGTACGGAAGTTCATGCCCAGCGCGTCGATAAGAAGCAGGCGGCCAATCAGCGGCTCGCCGATTCCCGTAATCAGCTTAATGACCTCGGTAGCCTGTATGACGCCGACCAGTCCGGGCAGGATGCCGAGCACTCCACCCTCGGCACAGGATGGAACCATTCCGGGCGGCGGAGGCTCCGGGTAGAGGCAGCGATAGCATGGGCCTTCCTCGGTGGCGAAGACCGAAGCCTGCCCCTCGAAGCGAAATATAGACCCGTACACGTTAGGCTTGCCCGTCAGCACGCAGGCATCGTTGACCAGGTAGCGTGTCTGAAAGTTGTCCGTGCCGTCGGCGATGATGTCGTACTGGCGGAAGATTTCCAGCGCGTTGGCGCTGGTCAACATCACGTTGTGCTTGACGATTTTGACGTTGCGGTTGAGCGCGTTGAGCCGCTGCTCGGCGGAATCGACCTTGAGCTTGCCCACGGTCTCCTCGGAATGGATCACCTGGCGTTGCAGGTTGCTCTCATCGACGACATCGAAATCGACGAGGCCGAGCGTACCCACTCCGGCAGCGGTCAGATAGAGCGCCAGCGGAGCGCCCAGGCCTCCGGTACCGACGCAAAGCACGCGCGCGGCCTTGAGCTTCTGCTGGCTTTCCATGCCGAACTCGGGTATGAGCAGGTGGCGCGAGTAGCGGGCGATCTCCTCGTTGGAGAGCTTCGGGAGCGGCGTAGTCTCTTCCATCACTGTAGTCATATCAACTTTAAGATGCGCCGGACGATAAAACGGCTCTTGAGGCCGAAGGAAGGCATTCTCTCTGCTACACTTGGAGCGGTTTCATATAAATAATTCATGCCTATCGTCGAACTCCACCAGGTTACGAAAGCCTACGACACCAAGGTTGCGGTTGAGCGCCTCTCGCTCGCGGTCGAGCCGGGCAGCATGTTTGGACTGCTCGGCCCCAACGGCTCGGGAAAGACATCATCGATCCGCATGATGATCGGCATCACCATGCCGGACTCGGGCGGCGTGCGGCTGTTCGATCAGCCCTTCAGCCGCGGCAACCTCCATCGTGTCGGATACCTGCCCGAAGAGCGCGGGCTCTATAAAAAGATGAAGGTGCTCGACCAGATTGTCTTTCTTGGCCAGTTGCACGGTCTCGATGCAGCAACGGCTACCAGCCGCGCCTATGACTGGTGCGAGAGGCTAGAGATCACCGAGGCCATCGGCAAAAAAACCGAAGAGCTTTCCAAAGGAATGCAGCAGAAGATTCAGTTCATCACCACGCTGCTGCACGAGCCGGAGCTCATCATCATGGACGAGCCTTTCACCGGGCTTGATCCGGTCAACTCTGCGCTGCTGATGGACACGCTGGTGGAGCTTCGCAGCCAGGGACGCGCGATTCTGTTCTCCACGCACCGCATGGATCAGGTGGAGAAGCTCTGTGACTCCATCTGCCTGATTCATCGCGGACGGGCGGTCCTCTCTGGCGGAATGCGCGAGATCAAGTCGAGCTATCCGGCTAACCGCGTGCAGATGGTGTTCAGCGGAGACGACTCCTTTCTGCGCCACCCCTCCATCGAGAGCGTGAAGAACTACAGCGGCATGGCCGAGATCAAGCTCTGTGACGGAGCCGACGCCCAGGCTCTGCTCGCAGAAGCCGTTCGTTGTGCCCGCATCACGCGCTTCGAGGTCATGGAGCCGACGCTCGAAGAGATATTCATTGAAAAGGTGACAGCGGACTCGGCAGAAGCTGTTGCCGGAGACAGAATCCATGCATAACATCTGGCTCATCGCCAAGCGCGAGTATCTGGAGCGGATTCGCACCAAGGCGTTTCTGATTTCGACCTTGCTGATTCCTGCCATTATGGGTGGCAGTATGCTAATCGCAGTCTTCAAGAGCAGTCCCAAGGCCGCGTCGCATATTGCAATTGTCTCTGTTGACCAGCAACTGGCTACGGACTTGAAGGCTGAACTCGAAGGCGGCGTGAGTGGAATGAAGGTCGATATCTTCTCTCCGCCAGACATCGAGTTACGCAAAACGCTCGACAGCATGATGGCGGACCATCAACTGGACGGCTACCTGTGGATTACGCCGGCTACGGACGCAGGCACACGGCCATCGTTCAGCTACACAGGGCAGCAGGCGATTGGCAGCCTGGTTACGACGGGCACGATCCAGTCAGCATTGAAGAACGTCATCCTGCGCGAACGGCTAACGCATCAGGGCATGGTGGCCGCAGATGTCAATGCTCTGCTTGAACCGATCAAGGTGGATGTTGCAGCAACAGACAAAAAAGATGTGATGTCGAACTTTGTCGCTACCTACATTCTTTTCCTGCTCATGATGATGTCCATTGTGGTGTATGGCGTGAACGTGGCGCGATCAGTCATTGAGGAGAAGACATCGCGCATCTTTGAGGTGTTGCTGGCAACGATCCGGCCCGAGGAGATGATGGCAGGCAAGGTGATCGGCGTCGGCTCAGTCGGACTGACGCAGGTGGGCATATGGATGCTGGCCGGACTGGCGCTCACCAGCGGTTCGCTGGCCGGAACACTGGCAGGCGGCGCCCATATTACGCTGAGCCTGAGCCAAATCATCTTCTTCGTTCTGTATTTTCTGCTTGGGTACCTGCTCTACTCCGCCTTGGCGGCTGCGCTGGGAGCGATGGTCAACACGGAACAGGAGTTTCAACAGCTTTCCATGTTGATCACATTGCCGCTGGTCGTATGCAGCTTTATGATCATGCCGTTGATGAGCAACCCTGATGGAATGACGGCGCGGGTGCTTTCGCAAATCCCATTCTTTTCGCCGATGCTGATGTATCTGCGCATCTCCGTATCAAAGCCTGCCGCATGGGAGATTGCGCTTTCCGTCGCATTGTTGCTGGTGACGATCTATGCCATGCTATGGATCGCCAGCCGCATCTACCGCGTCGGAATCCTCGTGTACGGCAAGCGCCCCAATCTGCCGGAGATTCTGCGCTGGCTCAAATATAGCTAACCCGCAAGTTTTGCGCTGACAATACGATTCAAGCTAATGCCTTGCTCGGCTGCCCGCAGCGCCAGGGAGCGGTGCACATCGGATGGAATCCGGACACGGAATTCACCACTGTACGTTCTCTCCGAGAGTGGTTGAGGTATCTCTTCGCCGGATCTTTTCATGTCTGCAATCGCGCCTGCCACCACCTGACGAATGCCTTTCAGGGCTGCTTCAGGAGTTTTGGCTAACCAGGACAGGCTTGGAAATTCAACACACAGGCCAACGTGTTCGTTGTCGTCTGGTGACCACGTTACGCGATAAGTATAGTGATCGATCTTCTTCATCTTCCCCTCTCCTTCAGTCGTTCAAGCGCAAGAAGCACTTGTTTCACCTGATACGCCTTGGCTTTGCCGCGGCTGTTCTGAATACTGATGCGCGGGTCGCCAGGCCATGGCATTTTGAACAGGATGTGGCTTCCGCTCTGACGCGGTTTCCCAAAGTAGAACTCGCATATTCTTTGCAGATCACGGAAGCGTACACCGCTGGGATCACGTTTCATGGCCTCCACAATCGAATCAACACTCGACATGACTGGCATATGGTACCACTAATGACACCATTCAACCAAATGAGTTGCCAGATCATTTGAGAAGACCAGTTAGTTTATCGGTGAAATTACGCTTTTAGCGCGGGAACCGGAGCAGCCTGCAGCGCGGCCTCGATGCCTGCATTCACGTCAGCCTGGGCGAACTCGGCGGTGACGCGGATGCCGTTCATAATGGCCTTTTCGTTCGACGAGCCGTGACCGATGCTGGCGACACCGCGCACCCCGAGCAGCGGCGCTCCGCCGTACTCGGTGTAGTCGAGCCGCTTCTTGAAGTCGCTGAAGGCGCGGCGGCTGAGCAGAGCACCCACCTGCGAGGTAACCGTCGAGCGCAGGGCCTCGCGCAGCGTGTGGCTAACCAGCCGCACCATGCCCTCGCAGGACTTCAGCGCGACATTGCCCGCGAATCCGTCGCAGACAATCACATCGCAGTGGCCGTTGAAGATGTCGCGGCCCTCAACGTTGCCGATAAAGTTGATCCCCTCGAAAGCACGCAGCATAGGAAGCGTCTCACGGGTCAGAGCGTTGCCTTTGGAGTCCTCTTCGCCGACGGAGAGCAGGCCCACGCGCGGGTTCGAGATGCGCAGAACGTTTTTGGCATACACGGAGCCCATCACGGCGAACTGCACCAGGTTATTCGGATTGCAGTCCACGTTGGCACCGGCGTCCAGTAGCAGGGAGGCCGTGCCCGCAGTCGTCGGCGCGACCGTCACCAGCGCTGGGCGGTCGATTCCGGTCAGCGTTCCGAGTACCATCTTGGCGGTGGCCATGGCGGCTCCGGTGTTGCCCGCCGTAAAGAAACCCGCAGCCTTGCCCAGCTCGGAGCGCCCGTCGGAGCGGTGCGCCGAACTCAATCCTTCGCGCACCATCTTGAGGCCGACGCGCATGGTCGAGTCGCGCTTGGTGCGCACGGCCTGCGCCGCCTTGTCGCTCATGGTAATCCACTCGGAGGCGGGCACGATGAAGACCGGCAGTTTATGTCCGCGCAGATGCTGCCGCAGCAGCGGACGCAGAATATCTTCGGGGCCAACCAGATGCACGCGCACGTCAAACTGGCGAGCAGCCAGAATCGCCCCGCGAACCTCTGGTTCGGGGGCCTTATCGGAACCCATGGCGTCGACTACGATGTCGATTGGCATCTCTGGAAGGGTACGATTCTGCCTGGTGGCTAGCTGGCTTTTTCGGTGGAGAGAATCTCGCGGCCCTTGTAGGTTCCGCACTTGGCGCAGGCGCGGTGAGGCAGCTTGCGCTCATGGCAGTTGGGGCACTCGGAGAGGCCGGTCGGGGTCAGGAAGTCGTGGCTGCGGCGCTTGGCCGTGCGTTGCTTGGAGTGGCGCCGTTTCGGATTAGGCATTGCAAATTCCCTTTCAAGCCGCCGCCGATGCTGTTCGTCAGCATACCGGCGCGGAAAAACTTTAGCTTAGTGCTTGCGATCGAGCCTGTGAGCCAGATCCGCCAGCGCATTCCAACGGGAATCCCGCGGACTTTCGCTGCAGGAGCAGGCTGATAGGTTCAGGTTCTGGCCGCAGCGCGGGCATAGCCCTTTGCAGTCCGCCTGGCAGAGAGTCCGTGCCGGCAGGGACAGCAACACCTGCTCGCGCACCACGTCTTCCAGCAAAAGACCGCTCTCATGATAATAACCGATTTCGGTCTCGTC
>WQYS01000147.1 GCA_009781125.1 Acidobacteriaceae bacterium
CGGCGGGCCGGACCGGACCGCGGCGCTTGCGTCCGGTATACCTGCCAACGCTCTGCTTATCAGCGAAAGCGGTATCTTGTCGCCGAAGGATGCGGAGCTGGCAGTATCCTCCGGCGCCAACGCGGTTCTGGTCGGAACCTCGCTGTGGCTGGCTGAAGACATGGGGGCGATGTACCGGTCGCTGCGGGTCGAAAGGAGCGCTGACGCTTGCGTCCGGCGGTAAAGATCTGTGGGCTGATGCGCGCCGAAGATGTGCGCATGTGCGTCCGGCATGGCGCGGATATTGTGGGGTTCGTCGTCGAATATCCGCATCCGGTTCCGTGGAATCTGAACGTGGAGACCGCAAAGAAACTTATCGCCGCCGTCAACAAGCCTGCGGAGACGTGTATCGTCACAGGCGGACCGCCGGATAAAGTGCTCCGCTTAGCTAGGGAAGCGAAGCCAGACTACATTCAACTGCACTGCGGCGAGTCGCTTGAAGATACCGCGTATCTGGTGCGAGAGCTAAAAAAACAAGGCGTGAAGATTATCAAGACCGTTTTCCCGAACACGCCTGATCTGGAAAAGGCTGCGGCTGATTTCTGTTCAGCAGGCGTACATGCTCTGCTCTTTGATCCGCGCACGCCGGAGAACGCCGCTCAAGGCGGCACGGTCGATCTTTCCGTCTTCGAGAAGCTGCAACGCGCCGTAAGCTGTCCGGTGATTCTGGCTGGAGGGATCACTCCCGAAAACGCGGCGGAGATTGTTCGTCAGTCAGAACCTCAGATGATCGACCTGATGACCGGCGTGGAGCTTCACCCCGGCAATAAAGACGAGTCTAAGGTCGTGGCACTCTTTCAAGCGCTGACGGCTACTTCATCAGTTTCTGCTGAAGATAGATGAAGTTCATGGCAGTGGTATGTGCGGTCTGTTTCGCGTCCGCTCCCGAGCCGTGACCACCCTCGATGACCTCATAGAAGTAGTACGGCAGGTGGAACTCCTCCATCCTGGCCGCGAATTTGCGAGCGTGCTGCGGACCAACGCGGTCGTCCTTGGTCGTGGTCCAGATGAAGGGGTCGGGGTACTTTACGCCGGGCTGCAACTGGTTGTAGGGCGAGTGCGCCAGCCAGAACTCGCGTACCTGCGGGTCGCTCACCGAGCCGTACTCGCCCACCCAGCTGGCTCCGGCGGCAATCTTCTCCATGCGCAACATGTCCAGCAGCGGCACCTCGATGACGATGGCCCCCCAGAGGTCGGGGCGCTGAGTCATCTCGACCCCCATGAGCAGGCCGCCGTTGGACCCGCCCATGATGCCGAGGCGCGGGGTTGACGTAATCTTCCGGCGGATGAGGTCTTCGGCCACGGCGGCGAAGTCGTCATAGATGACCTGGCGTTTGGTCTTGAGTCCGGCCTCATGCCAGGCCGGGCCGAACTCTCCGCCGCCACGAATGTTGGCGAGCACGTAGACGCCGCCCTTTTCCAGCCACAGCCTGCCCGTAATGGCGTTGTAAACAGGCGTGCTAGAGGCCTCGAAGCCGCCATAAGCGGTCAGCAGCGTCGGGTTTGAGCCGTCGAGCCTCATGTCCTTCGGACGCACGACGAAATAAGGGATGCGGGTGCCGTCCTTTGAGGTCGCAAAGAGCTGCTCAACCACATCATTACTCGCATCGAAGCGCGCCGGAGCGGTCTTGATCGCCTTCAGCGAGCCGTCTGCGGCATCGCCGAGATAGAGCGTGGTGGGCGCGAGAAAGCCGGTCACAGCGATCGCGTACCGGCTGCTGTTCGAGTCTGTCGAAACCACCCCCACCGTGGAGTTCTCCGGCAGATTCAGCCGCTTCGACGTCCAGCCCTTCGCCGCAGGGGAGTAGAGATAGGCGCGACCCTGCACGTTATCCAGCGTAGTCAGCAGCAGATGATGCGGCATGACCGAAGCGCTCTGCAAAAACTCATGCCCGGACGGCGCAAAGACGATCTGCGGATCCAGATGGCCAGGGTCGCGCAGCACGTCAGCCAGCTTTACCTCAACCAGCGAACCTGCCGGAACCGTCTGTCCTGCCGCAGTCTTCCAGTCTTCGTGCGTGTGAATCAGCAGCCGTCCGTCCACCAGACCCGCCAGGTCCGCCTTTGCGGGAATGGCAAGCTGCTGGAGACCTTTCGGGGTTTCGACAAACTTCTCCGACGTGAAGAAGGTGACGCCGCGGTTGAAGGCCACCAGCCTGTGGCCAGAGCCATCGTGGAGCACCTCGGCGGACGACCCCAGTTCATCCGCCGGACTGCCACGAAAGACCTCCTGCGCTGACGCGAGCGGCGTACCGCGCTTCCAGCGTTTTACGACGAAGGGATAGCCGGAGCTGGTGAGCGTGCCCTCGCCCCAGTCCCGCGCCACCAGCAGCGTGTCCTTGTCCTCCCAGTCGATGCTCTGCTTGCTGTGGTCGAGCACGAACCCGCCCGCAACGAACTTTGCCTGCTTCAGGTTGAACTCGCGGCCCGTGGTGGCGTCCTCTCCGCCGTTGGAGAGCATGGTAACGCAGTACTCGTCGCCCGGGTAAAGGCAATCGACGCCGTGCAAGACCCACTTTGCGTTCTCCGCGCGGTTCAGCTCGTCGATGTCCAGCACGTTCTGCCATTTGGGAGAGGCTGTCAGGTAGTTTGCGAGCGAGGTGCGCCGCAGCAGACCGCGCAGGTGCCCGGCGTCTGTCCAATAGTTGTAGACCCATTCGCCGTTAAGCCAGGGATAGGCCAGCTTCTCAGGATCGTTCAGGATGCTGAGCGCCGTCTCGTATGCCGTTGCGAAGCGCGGATCGGACTCGAACTTCGCCACCGTTCGCGCGTTCTGGGCCTTCACCCATTCCATTGTCTTTGGGTTGGAGGTGTCCTCCAGCCACAGATACTTGTCTTCAGGGAGCTGCACCTGCGCCCTGACCCCCTGGGCCGCACTCATCGCCATCGTCACCACCGCACACCACTGCGCTACCTTCAAAACCTTCAAGATTGCCGCCCTTGCCAAACCAGAGATAGAAACACTATATGCCTTTGACTCAACAACATTCGCCTGTGTGAGCGATCCACAGGGCAATCGCATGAAGGTTTTCACTCATCCGGCACAAAATCTATCTGTCAAGAGGGCGCAGACGGGGAAAACTACATATTTCGTTGAAACCAAAGGAAATAAATCTATAGCAAAAGTGGCAGTGTAGTTCCTGTCGGTCCGGTATCCTTAAATTATGCTGACATTCAGCGATGGGAGGCTCTTCGGGGCCTCCCTTTGTTCGCAGATCATGATTTACACGATTGTTGTCCGGGGCTAACCATTTCTCAGTGGGGGGGGGCCACGTAAGGAAGTTATGGGAGAGTCAATCTTGCGGTCGCCGCGGCGACCTACCTGCGGGAAGCCGTGGCACCTAGGGACACGCCTAAAAGCGCGTCCGCGTCCCGGATGCAATCGGAACATCTTCGCAGGAAGTTGTTGATTTTATGGTGGGCGCAACAGGATTTGAACCTGTGACTTCCACCGTGTGAAGATGGCACTCTACCGCTGAGTTATGCGCCCGATTGTGATGTTCCGTTTGACCGGCGGAGCCGCCAGTCGATGTGCTTAGAATACCATCAGTTGCTCGGCTCCGCTACCGGATATTTGTCTGGGAGACCGGCTCGATTGCGCAAACTCTGGGCATTACAATCAGAAGATGCGTGTTCAGCGCTCCGAATCCGGAACTCCTCATGGAAACAGCTCTTTAGAAGGGGTTACCATTCCTGCGAAGGAATCCGGTGTAGAAGCGCAACCTGGAGCAGAAGACGGGGTTAGCAAAAGTATGGCTACGCTGGCCCTGAATCCGGGACTGATCGAGGAGCGTCAAGCGGCTGATGTGCAAGCTCTTGCAGGCGGATTCGAGAGCAAGGACGATGCCGCCATCATGCTGGAGCTCCGCTCTGGGAACATGGCCGGATTCGACTATCTGGTGCAGAAGTACCGTAACCAGATCGTCCACTTCATGTACCGGATGGTGCGCAATCAGGCGGTTGCCGAAGAGCTGGCGCAGGAGGTCTTCCTGCGCGTGTACAGGTCGCGCGAGACCTACCGCGCCGAAGCGCGCTTCAGCACCTGGCTCTACCGCATCGCCACCAACCTTGGCGTCAACTATGTCCGCGACACGCGCCATGAGCGCAATGCATCCATGGTCTTTCTGGATGAGCCGGACAGCGAAAAAGGAACTACACCGGATGTCGCCGACAGCTCCCCGGACGTCGAGTACAAGCTGATTCGCCGGGAACGCATGGACGCCATTCGTCAGCACGTAATGGATCTTCCCGAGCGTCAGCGCACGGCGGTGCTGATGCACAAGTACGAAGGGCTGGACTACAAACAGATCGGCGAGATTCTGAAGCTGAGCGAGTCGGCCACAAAATCGTTGCTCTTTCGCGCTTATCAGACATTGCGCGAAAAACTGAAGGATTTTATTTAAGACAGGTTCTCTCTTTTCGAGACCTGAAGTAGTTTAGAGAGGTACACCATGAACTGCCGCGAACTGAAATCCGTACTGCCGGACCTGTTGCTGGATTCGTCAGACTCAGCGGACTCGTCTGCAGAGTCTGCCGCGCGCGCGCATCTGGCATCATGCCCCGCCTGTAGCGAGGAGCTTCGTTCCTTGCAGGCTACATTCAATCTGCTCGACACGTGGCAGGCTCCTGAGCCGTCGCCCTACTTCGATCAGCGGCTGGCTGCGCGTCTGCGCGAGGAGCAGCAGAGAGCGCCGGAAGGATGGCTGGAGCGGATACGGGCAAGGTTTCTGTTCAATACGGGCCGCCAGTTCCGTCCAGCGCTGGTGAGCGCTTTGGGGTTAGTACTTCTGCTGGCAGGCGGTGGAATGGTCGCCAACTTGCAACATGGCAGGACGCCGGTATCGGCAACGGTTAACGATCTGCAGATGTTCGATTCGAACTCCCAGGCCATCGATGACATGGATATCCTCGATGGGACTTCCTCCGACGATGGCGCAACGGATGTTCCCGCGAGCTGATGGATCTGGCGAAACTGTTTGCTGTAATCGCGGTTTTAGTTTGTAGTGAAAGAGTGAATGCAATTTGAACGTCCATCCCGTCTGACAGTGATTGCTGTGGTTCTTGCGGCCCTTGCAACCTTGTCCGCCACGTCCGTCAGGGCACAGAACTCAGGGAGTCCTGCGCCGCTGCCGCGTGTTCAGACGGTTCCGCCACAGAGACCGGCGCCGGCGTTGCAACATGTGCAGGCGCAAAGACCGGCTCCGCCGACGAGTCAGGAGCATCTGCCGCAGTGGATGGAGCGGCACAGCAATCTCTCCCTTGCCGATCAGCAAAAGGCGCTGGCGCAGGATCCGGAATTCCGCAATCTTCCTCCTGAGACACAGCAGCGGCTGCTCAACCGATTGGTGCAGTTGAACAGGATGACTCCCGAACAGCGCAGCCGCAAACTGCAACTGAACGAGGCTCTGGAACGGCTGAATCCGCAGTTGCGGGCGCAGGTTGTTGGCGCGCTGGGTCAGCTTGGAGGGCTTCCGGTCAACCGCCGCAACATGGTTGCTCAGGCGTTTCGCAACCTGAGAGCGCTGCCTGCGCCGCAGCGCCAGTCGATGCTGAACTCGCCGCAGTACCGCAGCCAGTTCAACGACCAGGAACGAGCGACTCTCTCCAACCTGCTGGCGGTGGAACCGTATCTTCCGATTCAGCGGCAGCAGCAGCAGCCCAACGTCAACACCGGGCCGGGAAGACCCTGAGGGAACTTCATTTATTACTGCCGCAGAATGCACCCCGAGATGAGTTCACGGGGCTGATTCATTTATACTTAATGCTGCCCTGCGAACGGCGTTGCGCGGCTTTGTATGCGCCATTGCGCCATCTACGCTAGGCAAGCACAATTCTCACGATGCGCTCACCCCGAACGGGAGCGCCGGAAAATGAAGGTCTAAGAGCCAGGCATGATTCGTATTCTTCAGCAGGACACTCCTCTTGTTAAGTTTCTATTGGCCGCCATCGTTGGATTGGCCGCCATATCGATGGTGGTTTATC
The DNA here is from genome assembly GCA_009781125.1 of Acidobacteriaceae bacterium. Next base: position 6,022 of record WQYS01000147.1, read on the forward strand.
TGGTGCCCGGTTTCATGGACGCGACCGGCGACAGCAATGACGCAACGGTCTTTGCGACCGTCCACAGGACGGGACTGCTGGGCCGGCTGGGGTTTGGCTCCGAGGTAGTCAAGACGGATGCGGTGCAGCAGCTGGCGTCGCGTCAGTTGCAGCAACAGCATATGCAGTTGCAGGACTTGCCGCCGCAGTATCTGTCCATGTTCATGTCTCGCGCTGGCATGTCGCTGGTGC
>WQYS01000148.1 GCA_009781125.1 Acidobacteriaceae bacterium
AGGCGCGAGGGCTGCTCTCTGGCTCCGCAGAGCAGCAGCGTCTTGCCCGCCTTGCGCAGGCGATGCGAGAACGTCTCCAGAGCGTGAAGGCCCGTGATGTCCAGCGCCGTCATGTTGCGGATGCGCAGAATCACCACGTCGCCAAACGAGTCGAGTTCGCGGGTAGCTTCGTCCAGCGTCTCGGTCGTGCCGAACAGAAACGGCCCGTGAATGCGCAGGATGGTGACGTTCGCAGGAATGTCCTTGTCCTGAAGAATGTGCGCCCGTCCCTCCTCCAGATACTGCGGCGTGACCGGCACGACGGTGGTCGTCTCGGCGATGCGGTAGATGTAGAGCAGCGCGGCCAGCACCATTCCCACGCTCACGGCAACCGTCAGGTCGGCGAATACGGTCAGGGCGAAGGTCACCAGCCAGACCGAGACTCCGGTCTTCGACAGACGCATGGTGGCGATCTCTCTCCACTCGCCCATGTTGTAGGCGACAACAAACAGAACCGCTGCCAGAGTAGCCAGCGGAATATAACGGGCCAAGGGCGCGGCGGCGATCAGGATTGCAAGAACCGTCAGCGCGTGGATCATTCCGGCGACAGGCGTCCGTCCGCCCGAGCGGATGTTAGTCGCCGTGCGCGCGATGGCTCCCGTGGCGGGGATGCCGCCGAACAGCGGCGAGGCGATGTTGGCCACGCCCTGCGCAACCAGCTCCATGTTGGAGTTGTGACGATCGCCGCTCATGCCGTCGGCCACGACCGCCGAGAGCAGGCTCTCGACCGCAGCCAGCAGCGCCACCGTAAAGGCCGAAGGCAGCAGAGGCACAATGTGCTCGGCATGAAAATCCGGTAGAGCAAAGCGCGGAAATCCCTGCGGAATGCCGCCGAACTTGGTGCCGATCGTCTCCACCGGGAGATGAAAGAAGGCGACGGCGCAGGTCGCCAGCAGCAGAGCCACAATCGAGCCGGGCACTCTCCTCGTAACCCGCGGCCACAGCAGAATCACGGCGAGCGAAGCCGCTCCGATGGCCAGCGTCTGCCAGTGCACGGTGGGCGCGTAGTGAACCAGCATCTTCATGCGCGGCAGAAATTCGCTGGGCACGGCCGGCGTCTTCAGGCCGAAGAAGTCCTTGATCTGAGTGGAGGCGATCAGCAGAGCAATGCCGTTAGTGAAGCCGATAATCACAGCGCGCGGTATGTAGCGGACGGCCTTGCCCAGTCCGGTGAATCCCATAATCAACAGCAGGACTCCAGCCATAATCGAGACCAGCGCCAGACCGGCTAGTCCGAACCGGAGCACTATACCGGCGACGATGACGACAAAGGCTCCGGTAGGCCCGCCGATCTGGGTGCGCGATCCGCCCAGCGCCGAGACCAGAAACCCGGCCACAATCGCCGTATACAGTCCCGCCTGCGGAGCGACGCCGCTGGCAATGGCAAAGGCCATCGACATGGGCAGCGCAACCAGTCCCACGGTGAGTCCCGCGATAAGATCCTGCGAGAACTTCTTTGCGGAGTAATCACGCAAACATTCAATAGAACGGGGAAGCAGCCTCTGATGCGAACTCACCAGGCCGGCTCCTGCGGCTGTGCGCCGTTGTAGCTTTTCGTTCCAGAAATGAGGAGAAGGGTGCGCCGAGGAAAAACACTCATAGAAACATTAGAGCAGAACTGGTAGCGCCAACGGGGATCGAACCCGTACTCTCAGCCTTGAAAGGGCCGCGTGTTAACCATTTACACCATGGCGCCGTTTTGCAGGGAAGGGCCGAAAGCAGTGGAGTTGGTAGCGTCATCGGGGATCGAACCCGAACTCTCCGCCTTGAGAGGGCGGCGTGTTAACCAGTTACACCATGACGCCACTAAGAGCGAATCACCCTCAACTGCGTTCTTATGATTATAGCAGCAAGAAGCTAAAGAACTACGAAATGAGCAGGCGCATCAGGCCGCTCGCCCGCAGTTCCTGCGCGAGAAACCGGTTCACGTCACCAGCCACCGCTCCTGCGGCGAGGTATCCGCTGCGGGCCGCGCCTTCCATCGTGGACGGCCATCCGGTTCGGGTCCAGTCGCCTGCCAGATAGAGACCAGTCCAAGGCGTCGTCTGCGCGGGACGCTCACGATCAAGACCCGGCGTAACGGAAAATGTCGCGCGAGCCTCTTTCAACACACCGCTCTTCACGAGCTTCGCCTGCTTCACCGACGGGAAAAACATCGCCAGCTCTTCAAGAGCCGTAGCCAGTATCTTTTCGCGGCCCATCTCCAGTTGTTCGGTAGCGCCTGCAATCACAAGCTCGATATAGCTTCCCTTCTCCGGCGAGTACCTGCGGATTCGTGACTTGTGAAAGAACCACTCTATCGTTGTGTCGAGCAGCCATGCATGATCGAGATCGGTAATCTCGCGGTCGTACCAGAGCAGAATGGACGTAAACGGCGAGTGGATAAACTGCTTGATCTTAGGCCCCAGAACATCCGCAACGGCGTCGCCGTCATCCGGATGAATCGCTGGAAGCAGCCTCTCAGTCTGCTCGAAGGGCAGCGCCAGGATGACTGCATCCGCCGCGTAGTTATCAGTGGCTGTACTTACGCACCAGCGCTTATCCGGCTGCTGCACGAGCTTCTCAACCCCGGCGCGGACAAACGTCCGCCCGCCGCAGGACTCGATGTAGCGGACGCCTGCCTCATAAAACTCACTGAGCGGAATTGTAGGAATTCCCAACCGTCCACCAGTTGCGGATTTCACAAAAAGCTCATGGAAGACCATGCCTGCATATCGCGTCGAACAGCGCGCCACATGATCGTTCAGCGTCGCCATCAAAATCGGGTTCCAGAAGTGACGTATGGCAAGTTCAGTCTGGCGGCTGCGCTTCAGCCACTGCTCGACGCTCTCGGTGTCGTTGGCAGGAAACCCGCGCAGAAACTCCATGAGTCCGCGCGCTATCGCCAGCTTGTCCTTCCAGCCAAGCATCGACGCCTTCAAAAAACTCGGAGCGAAGTGCAAAGGAGCAGGCAGGCCACTGAAAGCAATCGTGCTCGCTCTGCCGCCGGGTTCGAGAAATGTCTGCTTGTCATACCAGCGAACCTTGTCCGCAACGCCTATCTGATTACAGAACTGAATCAAGTTGGTGCAGCAACCCAGCAGCACATGTTGAAGGTCTACTACCTCTTGTAAAGCCGGATGCTCATAGGAGCATGCGCGGCCGCCAACGTAGGGACGGCGTTCGAGCAGAGTGACCTCGGCTCCTGCGCCCGCAAGAGCCGCAGCCGCCGCAAGACCGGCAACTCCAGCGCCAACAATAATGACATCGGAGTGGGCCGCGACGCTCACGCCATCACCTTATTGCTCAGCGCCATGGCTGCGCCTTCGGCGAGAATCCAGAGCTTCTGCGATGTCGGCACGCTGATGCGGCGGGAAAGAACATCGCCGCCAGCGTTCGTAATCTTATGCAAAAGTTCGTTGTAGATGCGAACCAGCACCCAGAGCGCGGCGCGGCTATCGCGGTCAATCAGCGGCAGAAGCAGCTTCGCCGAACCATAATACTGTTCTGCCTTCGCCGCCAACGTAACCAGCATCGTCCGTTCTCCGGCTGCAATCGGCGCGCCACCAGAAAGAGCCTTGATGCGGTCCAGCGTGACGCCATGCTCCCGCAACAGATCGAGTGGCAGATAAACTCTTCCGCGCTCCGCATCTTCCTTGATGTCGCGCAGAATGTTCGTGAGCTGAAAGGCGATTCCCGTCTCTTCGGCAAGTTTTTCCGCGCGCGGATCGCGATACCCAAAGATGCGGATGCAGACCAGCCCGACGACCGACGCTACTAAATAACAATATCGATAAAGCTCATCGAAGGTAGCGCAAGTTTGCATCCCGGAGACCTCCGCAGGCTGAGGCGCAAGATCCATAGATGTTCCCTCAACCAGCTCTTCGAGTAGAGCATCAGGAATCTCGAAGCGGCGCTGCGTGTCGTTCAATGCAACAAATATGGGATCAGCAGTCGCAGCGCTACCGCGCGCTTGCCGCCACTCGTCAAGCCACTGCTGCATGATGACGCGGCGCTCTGCGATCGACACGGATTCTTCGTCCGAAATATCGTCGGCCTTGCGCATGAAGGCATAGACCGCGCACATGGCGTTTCGCTTGTGCTCGGGGAGAACTCTGAAGGCGTAGTAAAAGTTCTTCGCCTCGCGCCGGGCGATGGACGCACAGACAGCATAGGCCTCGGCAACCGTCACCGCTGTGTCCTCATTGCGAACTTGCCGAAGACCGCCGCGGCGAGCAGTTGCAGCTTCTTGAGCTTCGAGACTACGGGACGCCCGCGCAGAACGTCGTATTTCTGCGCGGCGATTCCGTCCAGGATGGCGTCGCCGCCTTTGCAGAAAAGTTTCAGCGTAAGCGCAAGATCGCTGTCCACACACTGAGTGATGGCCGCTCCTTCGTGGAGCATCTCGCGTGTACGGTCAACAAGGTCTTCGACCATCGCGCCAAAGAGCGGCGTAAAGATGCGGCCTTCGATCTGACCCTCCTCCACGTCGAAGCGGATCATCGACTCCGCTGGAATATAGCGGCGGCCACGCTCTTTGTCTTCGACCGTATCCTGCCAGAAGTTTGCCAGTTGCAGCGCGGTGCAGACCTTGTCGGAGAGCAGAGCGATGCGCTCGTCTCTGTAGCCGCATATCCAAAGCACAAGACGCCCTACCGGGTTGGCCGAGTAACGCGAATACTCCAGCAGTTCCTCCCACGTATCGTACTCGGTCTTCACCTGATCGATCTTGAAGGCGTGCGTTAGATCATGAAAGAGCTGGCGCGGAAGATCGCACTCGCGAATCGTCTCATGCAAGGCTACAAAGACCGGATGCAGGCTGCGCTGGGGCGCGTCGTAGCACTCGTCGAGCATCGCGTCCCAGGCATCGAGCAGACGCAGAGCAACGGCACGGTCGCTGACCTCGTCGCCAAGATCGTCGGCCACGCGGCAGTAGGCATAGAGGCTCTCAAAATGCGGACGCACCTTGCGCGGAAGAAGAAAGGTGGCGACGTGAAAGTTCTCATAGTGAGCCGTTGCCAGATCGCGGCACCAGGCCTGCGCCTCGTCCAGCGTTGGACGCTCGGGCGGCGTCCGGTACTCCACCGGCGCGCCCGCGAGCGCTTCGGCGGCAGGCAGCGTTGGTTCGCTCACCTCTTGGCTACCTCGATTCCCTCGGCTCCCGCGGGAAAGACCGCCGTCTTGATATAGAGCGTTCCCGGCTTGCGGGTCAAGATGCCCTGAAAGAGCTCGGGAACCTGATCGAGCGTAGTTCTGCCCGTGATGATGGCATCGCACCGGAAGCGTCCGCTGGCGACGAGGTTCAAGGACCTGCGGCAGGCCTCCGGCGTGTGGTGAAAGCTCGACAGTATCTTAATGTCCGAGTAGTGGAGGCGGTCGGTATCCACCTGCATCTTAGTGCCGCTGGGCGGGCCTCCGAAGCAGTTAACGACTCCGCCTTTGCGCGCCATATCGACGGCCCACTCCCATGTGGTCTGCGACGCAGCGGCTTCAATCACAACGTCTGCGCCTCGTCCTCCCGGAGTCAGCGCGCGCGCCGCGGCAATCACATCCTCGACGGCTACGGTGTGAACGACCGTAGACGCTCCGAAGAGCTTGGCTGCGGCAATCTGCTCTTCGCGGTCGACGACAGCGATGACATCGACTCCAGCCAGCGAGGCGACATGCATATGCATGAGGCCGATGGGACCGGCTCCGATCACGATCATGGAATCGCCAAGCCGCGCGCCGGTCTGCTCGAAGCCGCGCATGACGCAGGCCAGCGGCTCGGTCATCGCGGCGTGCTCGAAGGGAACCGAGTCCGGAATCCGCAGCGTGTTCTTCTCGACAATGCGGGCCGGAATGCGGATGTACTCGGCATAGGCTCCGTTGTTGAAGAGGAGGTCTTCGCACAGGTTCTGCTGGCCGTGGCGGCAGAAGAAGCAGGCATCGCATGGCGCTGAGTTCATCGCCACCACGCGGTCGCCCACGCGGAAGCTGGTGACGCCCTCGCCGACCTCGCTGACCGTGCCAGCCAGCTCGTGCCCAAAGGGCACCGGAGGCTTCAGCATGCGGGCATGATATCCACGCCGATAGACCTTGATGTCGGTTCCGCAGGTGAGCGCTGCTCCGACCTGCACAATGATCTCGCCAGCCGCCGCGCGAGGCGTCGTCACCTGCTCCAGCCGGAGATCCTCCTTACCGTATAACACTGCTGCCATCATCTGTTTCATTCCGTTCTATTTTCTCACCT
>WQYS01000149.1 GCA_009781125.1 Acidobacteriaceae bacterium
GTCTGTGATTGCATCGATCAGGCGGCTGGCAATGTCAGCACTACTGCTTTCTCTGGCGACATAGAGCCAGATGTCATCAAGATCGAGCTCCGCCCGTGGTGCGATGCGGTGGGCCATCAGCGGGATTCGCCATGTTCAGCGAGAAGGCGGGCGTGGCCACGTTCTTTTACTTCACGGGCAAGCTGGCGCATGGACTCCCGTGTAACGGTCCGGCCTTCCCCGAGTACAATCGAAGCGCGGGCTTCCTCAAGCGAGGCGAGGAATTCGGCGCGCTGGCGCTCGCGGTCTTCCCACAGAGCAAGTGCTTCCCGTATGGCTTCCACTTCCGAATGTAGCCGTCCGCTTTCGATGGCTCGCTGCACAAAAATCTGCTGGTCGAAGGTGAGGTCCACCTGCATGGTTCTAAAGATACGGGAAACAACCTCCGCAGGCAACCCCTGTATTTCGCGCGAAACAGTTCAAGGTTTTACACTGACAAAAATTCGCAATTGGACGTCTAACAGGACATGAGACTTGTCGGCTTAACGTTTGCAACTCTGTGCCTCGCATTGGTTTCCACGCTGGCGGCGCAGGAGGCTCCGTCTCCCGGTGGACCTCCGCCAGCCAGCGACGCTCCGCCTGAGCCCATTGCCGAACTCGAAACGCAGACGCTCAAGGTCAACGTCAACCTGGTCGATGTCTACCTTTCCGTCCGCGACAAGAATGGCTTTATCACCAATCTCCACAAAGAGGACTGCGCCATTCTTGAGGACAAGGTTCCGCAGAAGATCAAGAACTTCACCCAGGAGAAGAACCTGCCGCTGACCATCGGTCTGCTGCTCGACACCAGCGGCAGCCAGATGAACGTCCTTCCGCTGGAGCAGCAGGCCGGAGCGGAGTTTCTCAAGGACGTGCTCACGCCCAGGGACCAGGCCTTCCTGGTCTCCTTCGACATCAACGTCGATCTGCTGGCCGACTACACCAACAGCCCCAGTCAGATCCGCCGCGCCATGGACAAGGCCAGCATCAACACCGGCGCCGGAACCGGTTCGGTTACAGGTAACAGCACTCCGCGCGGCACCCTGCTCTACGATGCCGTGTACCTGGCGGCGCACGACAAGCTTGGTCAGGAGACCGGGCGCAAGGTCATCGTGATTCTCACCGACGGCGAGGATCAGGGATCGCAGACGAAGATCAAAGAGGCCATCGAAGCTGCGCAGAAGGCGAACGTCATCTCCTATGTCATTCTGATCGCGGACAGGATGGCCTATCTTGGTTCAGGCATCATCTACACCGGATCGAGCGATATGGATAAGCTCGCACGCGAGACTGGCGGGCGCGTCATCAACGTTGGCAACAACGGAAAGAGGCTGAAAGAGGCCTTCGATCAGATCCAGGACGAACTGCGCACGCAGTATCTGGCCAGCTACACGCCGACCAACGACAAGGCCGACGGAACCTACCGCACGCTGAACATCTCCTGCGGGAAAGATATGAAGGTACAGACGCGCAAGGGATATTACGCCATCGGTAACTCTGAATAAATAGCAGTAAAATGAGCAGTTACATATACAAAGAGGCAAGAGAATGGCAGGGTTTTCACGGAGGAGACTTCTTCAGGCTGGATCGTTTGCGGCGGCGGCAGCCACAGTCAACAGCAGAGTATGGGGTTCGATTGCAGCCGCGCCGCTGGCGGAGTTCGCATACGGCGATGTGACGCTTGTCAGCGAGCCGCACGAGGCGCAACTGAAGAACACTCACGCAGTCTTGATGTCTCTCAGTGACGACAGTCTGCTCAAGCCCTTCCGTCAGATGGCGGGATTGCCTGCTCCTGGCGAGGACATGGGAGGGTGGTATCAGTACGACCCCAACTATGATATTCGCAAGCACTCCGATGTCGGGTTCTGTCCGGGAGCCACCTTCGGGCAGTGGATGTCTGCGCTGGCGCGTTACTACGCCATCACCGGAGACGAGGCCACCCGCAAAAAAGTGCTGCGGCTCAACCGGCTTTACGCCAGGACGATCTCGTCGAGTTTTTACGAAAAGACCCGCTTTCCGTCCTATACCTTTGACAAGCTGGTGATTGGCCTGATCGACTCGCATTCATTTGCGAAAGACCCGCAGGCACTGGAGATTCTGAATAAGGTAACAGACACGGCGCTGCCGCATCTACCGCCTCGCGCCATCGAACAGCATATCCGCTGGCGGATGGACAAAGACCCCGCAGACGAGTCGTGGACATGGGATGAGTCCTACACCCTGCCCGAGAATCTGTTTCTGGCCTACCGGCGCGGAGCAGGCAGAAGATACTACGATCTTGCCCGGCAGTATCTCTTCGACAAAGGATGGTTTGATCCGTTGTCGCAGAACGAAAATGTTCTGTATGGAAAGCACGCTTACAGCCATGTGAACTCCATGAGTTCGGCCATGATGGCGTACATGGTGGCGGGTAGCGAGAAGCATCTGCGCGCGGCGTGCAACGGTTTTGCGATGGTGCGGGATCAGAGCTTCGCCACCGGAGGATGGGGGCCCGACGAACAGCTCCGCTCGCCAGGGAGCGACGGCCTCTACGACAGCCTGACTAAAACGCATAGCAGCTTTGAGACCCCCTGCGGATCGTATGCTCACTTCAAGCTGACTCGCTATCTGCTGCGCGTGACCCGCGACTCCCGCTACGGCGACAGCATGGAACGCATGATGTATAACACCGTGCTCGGAGCCAGGCCGCTCCAGGAGGACGGACAGAACTTCTACTACTCCGATTACAACTTCAACGCCAGGCGCGTGGATCACTGGGCGCGCTGGGCATGCTGTTCCGGAACTCTGCCACAGGTTGTTGCCGACTACAGGATCAATGCTTATTTCCGTGGACCAGGGGCGGTCTACGTCAACCTCTACCTGCCATCTACCTTGCGATGGAAGGAGAACGGGGCGGCGCTTACGCTGACGCAGGCTGGCGAGTACCCGTACGAAGACCATGTGAACTTCACGATGACAGCTTCCAGGCCCACGGAACTGACGGTGTGCTTCCGCATTCCCGCGTGGGCAGAGGGGGCCTCCATCTCTGTCAATGGATCGCGTCAGAAAGAACCTGTTGTCCCCGGTCAATTCGCGGCTGTACGCCGCACGTGGACCACAGGCGACCAGGTGACGCTGGAGCTTCCGCTGAAGACGAGGCTGGAGAGCATCGACCCGAAGCACACCGATACGGTGGCGTTGCTGCGGGGGCCGCTGGTCCTGATGGCGGTGAAACCGGCGCAGGACGCTCCGTTGCCGAAGGTGACGCGCGAACAGCTTCTGGCTGCTAAACGCACTGGCAGGGAACAGTGGCAGGTTCAGTCCGCAGACGGACCAGTCGCGATGCAGCCGTTTACGGCTCTGAGCGATCAACCGTATACGGCATACCTGAAGATGAGTTAATTACACATTCCTCTTCAGGCAAACTTAAGGTGCTTCCTATATCGTGGTTTCATGCCTGTTCAGCGGATACGGTTGCGCCGGACAACTTTGAAATTGCTGGCTATTGTTTTGATGGCTCTTGCGCGGCCCTGTGCTTCAGCTACTGCGCAGGATAGTGCTCCGGTCACGATTAGCCTGGATGATGCGATTCGCCGCGCCGAACAGAACGAACCGGCGTTTGCGGCAGCCTCAGCCGGCGAGCGCATCGGCAGCCTGGATCGAACCAACGCACGGGCGGCGTTGCTGCCCTCGGTGATCTATCACAATCAGGTTCTGTATACGCAGCCCAACGGCGCCCAGAACCAGAGTGGACAGACCGGCAGCCAGTCGGCTCCGCGATTCATCGCCAATAACGCGGTTCGCGAGTATGCCAGCCAGGCCTCCATCGACGAAAAACTGGGGTTGAAGCAGATAGCAGACCTGCGCGCGGCCTCGGCCAGCGCCGCTCGCGCCTCTGCCGAACTGGAGGTTGCCCGCCGCGGACTTGTGGCCGCCGTTGTGCATCTTTACTACAGCGTAGGAAATTCGGCGCAGAAGGTGACGTTGCTGGAGAGTGCTCTGAAAGACGCCGCAGCGTTCACCGACCTGACCACGAAACGCGAAGCCGCGCGCGAGGCCGCTCATGCCGATGTCGTCAAGGCCAGCTTGCAGCAGCAGCAGCGCCAGCGCGAGCTTGAGGACGCCCGCCTGGAGGCAGATAAGGCGCGTCTGGAGCTTGCCATCCTGTTGTTTCCGGATCCGCGCACAGATTACAAGACGGAGTCTTCCGACACGGTGAAGCCGCTGCCGCCGCTGGCCGATGTGCAGAGCGCGGCGGCGGCGAACAATCCTGAACTGAAGAGCGCGCTGGCCTCCTTCGCGGAGAGCAACGCCGAGGTGCTCGGCTCGCGCGCGGCGTATCTGCCGGACCTTCAGTTGAACTTCACCTACGGCATCGACGCTCCGCAGTTTGCCCGGCGCGGGCCGGAGGGCGTCGAGAACCTGGGCTACTCCATGAGCGCAACCCTGGACATTCCGGTGTGGGACTGGCTCTCCACGCAGCGCCGCGTCAGGCAGAGCGAGATTCGCCGCGACGCGGTGCGAACCGCGTTGACGGCGACTCAGCGCCGTCTGGTAGCCAATCTGGACGAGGCTTATCGAGAGGCAGAGACTGCGCGCGCGCAGATTGATCTTCTCAGCGAGAGCGAGCAGACCGCCAAGGAGAGTCTGCGCCTCACCGAGATGAGATACACGGCAGGCGAGGGAACTGTGTTTGAAGTAGTAGACGCGCAAAGCGCCTTGCTCGCCGCCGAGACGGCGAAGGCGGACGGGTATCTTCGCTACCAGACCGCTCTCGGAAATCTACAGACTTTGACGGGGACCTTATGAACAGGAAGATAAAACCTTCGCGCGCGATGATTGTGTTCGCAGTTGCCAGTTTGCTGGCTGTCTCCGGCTGCCGGAGGTCCGACGATGAGAAGGCTGTTGCGGCCCTTGTCAGCGTGCAGGCGGCGAAGCCCGAGCAAGGGCCTATCGCTGAGAGCATCAAGGCTGACGCTATTCTGACGCCCATCGCGCAGGCGGCGATCGCTCCGAAGATTACCGCGCCGGTCGAGCGCTTCTATGTTCAACGCGGAAGCCATGTAAAGGCTGGTCAACTGCTCGCCACGCTGGAGAATCGCGATCTCGCGGCGGCCATGCTGGATAACAAAGGCGCGTTCCAGGCCGCGCAGGCTGCGTATGCCGCCGAGACCAAGGCTCAGGTGCCGGAGGATCTTCAGAAAGCTCAACTCGATGTTGCTCAGGCAAAGGCTTCGCTGGAGTTGAATCAGAGCATCGTCGCGGCGCGCAAGCAGCTCTTCGCACAGGGAGCGATTCCGGGGCGCGATCTGGATACGGCGACGGCGCAACTGGTGCAGGCGCAGGCCGCCTACGACACTGCCGCCAGGCATCTGGAGTCGCTCGAAAGCGTCAGCCACGAGGCAGCGCTGAAGCAGGCCGCAGGGCAGCTTACTTCGGCCAAGGGCAAGTACAAAGGCGCGGAGGCGATGGTCTCCTACACCGAGATTCGCAGCCCCATCAACGGAGTCGTAACCGACCGCCCGCTGTTTGCAGGCGAGACCGCAGTCAGCGGAACGGCTCTTCTTACCGTGATGGATACCTCTACTCTGATCGCAAAGGTTCACGTCGCGCAGGCCGTTGCACAGCGAATGAAGGTTGGCGATGATGCGACGATTACAGTGCCATCCGTGGCGGAGCCGGTTCCCGCTAAGGTGACGTTAGTCAGTCCCGCTCTTGACGCGGGCAGCACGACGGTAGAGATATGGCTGCGCATCGAGAACCGCGATGGAACGTATAAAGTCGGCACGCCGGTTCAGGCGTCGATCCGAGGGCGTTCTGTCGCTGCGGCCATGAAGATTCCATCGTCGGCTGTGCTTACGGCGCAGGACGGCTCGACGTCGGTGATGGTTGTCGGCGTGGACGGCTCTGCTCATCGCAGGCCCGTCACGCTGGGGATCAACGACGGAACAGAGGTTCAGGTGATTCAGGGACTCGCCGCTTCTGATGCTGTCATCACCACAGGAGCCTTTGGATTGGACGAGGGCACAAAGGTGAAAATCGGTGCCGCCGGCAAGGATGAGGACGACAAATGAAGTTTGAGAGCACAGGATCGACGTTGCGCGATCAGCAGAGTTTCTGGCTGCTGCGTCTGCGCGGCCCGATCTTTTTCTTTATTGTCGTGCTCTCGCTGGCGGGAATCTATGCAGCCCGCGAGGTTCCTATTTCGGTCTTTCCGGATACGAACTTTCCCCGCATAGTGA
>WQYS01000150.1 GCA_009781125.1 Acidobacteriaceae bacterium
CATATCCCCACGCCGCTGCGCGTCTCCACCGGAGGAGCCGGAACCGTCAGCATTCCCGGAGCTACGATTGGCGAGGTTCTCTCGGCGCTGACCACGCTGTTTCCCGAGCTGAAGCAGCAGCTCTTCACTCCGGAAGGCAATCTGCGCGCCTTCGTCAATGTCTACTACAACGAAGAGGACCTGCGCTATCTGCCTGCCAAAGAAGCGACCACGGTTAGGGAGTCGGACGAGCTGTCCATCATTCCTTCCATCGCCGGTGGGAAAGAGTAGGCCGCCTACTCACATAGTGCTACAGAAAAATGGCAGTCCATAGTGCTGGAAAGCGTGGAATTCAACTCTCGCGCCCTGTCTAAGGCAGATTGCGGATCATGGAACCGTTCTGCATGTTGCAGATTGCCTGTGAAGATATCTGTTTCACCAGCAGCCAGATAGATTTGCTCGTGAAGTATCGGTACTACCTTGATGACATACTCATCATCCGGCTGTACATGCTGGCGTTTGCTATGAAGACGTTGGATGCCTTTTCTGAAGAACGAAAACAAGTTCATCAAATGCTCCCTTTTCGCCGAGTGGCGGACTGGAGCTAAAGACGCGAATAGACCAACGCGCCTGCGTCCTTACGGATGGCAGACTCCAGCCCTGGGGGCAAGTGCGATCTATTCGGGTCTTTAGGCCCGGGACATGCGTACGATACGCATGTCCTAGAAACAGGATGTAACAGTATGCCTGTATCGCGCAAGCATTTACCCACGGCTTCGCCGTGGACTGGTATGGAACGCGCCTGCGGCGCTGGACCTTGTCACACCGGCTTTTCGCTTGAGTCCCTCTGGAGAGAGTGCTACAAAAGTCGTATGCTGGAAGGAAAATGTAGTAACCTTTAGTATCTCTATGGCTGAGCTTCTAAAAGTTGTCTGGCGGTGGCTTGGCGCGAACTCATCGCAGGTTCAGGCGCTCGCCGGTCTTGTGGTTGCGTTTGTCGCTGCTGTCGTTGGCTGGGTTGCGCTGAAGCAGAAGCAGGCCGTCCGCGAGCAGGTGGAGGCGGCCAAGTCGCAGATCGAAGCCTCGGAGAACCAGGCTGAGGCCACCCGCGAGCAGGCCGAAACCGTGCGCAAACAGTACGCCGCCTCGTCCAAGCAGAGCGAGGCTAACCTGTTTGTTGCCGATCTGCAGGCGGCTCCGTACATTGCCATCGAGGCCGCGAAGAATCGCGACGGCGGCATCGTCAGCGGAGTGATCTGGCTGATTAACAAAGGCGGCGGACCGGCCAGCCACGTCTCCGTAACCTACGACAGCGATAAGGCCGAGAAGAACACCTTTCTGCTAAACGACGAGGAGCTTGGCGTCGGCGACTACCGCGCCGTCCGGCTCACGGACGCCGAGCGCGCAGCGCAGGACGGCATCCGCGTCGTCTACGACACCATCTTCGGCACCAGGTACGCTCTCACCCTGAAGTGGAACAGCCAAGCAGCCAAAGCCCTCGAACGCAAAACCGAGCGGCTCAGCAGCATGGACGCCAATGTACGGACGCTGCTGGCCTATGCTCCGTCTGCCGAGTCGTATCTGCACGAGCCTGCGGCCCTGCCCGGACAGACAGAACAGACTGAAAGATCTGAAAAATCCGAAGCGAACCCCAAGGGAGACCGGGCGCACTGGGTCTGAGAGCCCTTCTGCGTGAGGGTATCCATCATGGCCATCACCACACTTACCAGCCGCGAACTGAATCAAGACGTGACTCGCGCCAGGCAGGCCTCCGAACAAGGACCAGTCTTCATAACAGAGCGCGGCAAGCCAGCATACGTGCTGCTTTCCATTGAGGAATACCGGCGCATCACCTTGGACAACAGGGAGCTGGATTAGGCGCTCCGCCCGTCCATCCGCATCGTATCGCCTTCGCCGAGCACGTAAACCTGATTGCGAATCCCCAGTCGGCCAGCCTCGGCCAGCAGCCTTGCGACCGGCTCCTCAACCGGCTCGCGGCCCAGGCGGAAGGTTCCGTAGTGCATCGGGACCATGCGCTCGGCGCAGCAGTCGCGGAAGGCCTGCAACGCTTCTTCGGGGTTCGTGTGCACGGCGCGGTAGGAGTCCGGAAAGTACGCTCCAATAGGCAGCAGAGCCACGCGCGGACGTAGACGCTGGCCAATGGCGCGGAAGCCGTCGAAGTAGGCCGAGTCGCCCGAGTGGTACACCGAGTGGCCTCCCCCCTCGATCACATAGCCGCCATAGCCGCGATACGTGTCCCGGAACCGGCGCGCCCCCCAGTGGCTGCAGGGAGTCATGGTGACCTCCAGTCCGCCGGCGAGCCGCAGCTGCTCCCACCACTGCATCTCGTGGATGCGCGCGAAGCCGAGCCGCTCCACCAGGTCCTCGACTCCGCTGGGAACGACAATCTCCGGTTCGCGGCCCGAGAGGCGGCGCGTGCGGCGGACGATCTGCCGCAGCGAAGCCAGATCCAGGTGGTCCATGTGCGCGTGCGTCACCAGAACCGCGTCGATGGCGGGCATCTGTTCGGCGACGACTCCGGGCCGCCTCATGCGGCGCAGCAGAATCAGCCGCTTGGAGAACACTGGATCGACCAGCAGGTTCTTCCCCCCGATCTGAAGCAGAAACGACGAGTGCCCGATGAAGGTCACGCCCAGCTCGGCGGCGGCGACCCGGTCCGGAGGCCGCGACGAACCGGTCATGGGCACGGCGTGGCTGTCGCGCACGGCCCGGAAGAGCTGTTGCATCTTGGTTACCGTGAACGGTTTGCGCCGGACGAGATTCTGCATTGGCGGCATCGCGCTCCTCCATTTATTCTGCACTGTAAGACGCCTCCACACACCGGACGTTCCTTGTTCGACCATAACAATCGCATGAACGTCTTTCGCGCGAAGCGCGAACCGCTTCTAGGTACGCCAAGCCTTTAGGCTTGGCCCTCTCATTTCGGCTATCAAATAAAGGGGCTTTAGCCCCTGGGGTATGCTCTTCTCATGGCTACCATTCGCCAAAAACTGAGTACTTACGCTATAACGATCTCTACGTTCCAGCAACATCGGCACTTTCAACGAACAGCCAATGCCGAACTGTTTATTACAACGCTTTTCCAGCACCGTGAGAAGGGCCGCTTTCAGCTTCATGCCTTCGTTGTAATGCCTGACCACGTTCATGTACTCATCACTCCGGCAGCCGATCAATCGACATCAAAGTGCGTTCAGTACATCAAGGGCGGATATTCTTTTGCCGTGCGTTCTCAATCGCTCGGAGAAATCTGGCACAGCGGATATCACGACCATCACATTCGAGACGCAAACGACTTCCAAAATCAGTTTCTATATATCCAGAACAACCCGGATTGCAGGCAATATGAGGATTATCCGCACGTCCACAGCCGATATCTTGATCGTATCGACCCAATGCCAAGCCATCTTCAAGCCGCAATCGCAGCCACAGAAGAGCATACCCCAGGGGCAAAGCCCCGTTCGATTGCAGCAACAGAGAGGGCCAAGCCTAAAGGCTTGGCGTACCTAGAAGCGGTTCGCGCTTTGCGCGAATCTTATGCAATGGCCATGGCTGTTCGTGCGGGACGTCCCAGCCCGGTTCAGGTGCCGCGATACAATCATTTGATTAATGAATCTCTACGCCGCCGTCATCGCCGCTGTTATTCTCATCCTGCTGGTGGTCTCGCTGGCGCGCCTGGGCACGGTGAAGACCAAGGCCGACTACCTGGTCGCCGGACGCTCGCTGCCTGCCTTTGTGCTGATCTTCACGCTGCTGTCCAGTTGGATCGGCTCCGGCTCGTTGCTCGCGGGAGCCGAAAACGCCTACAAACACGGCTTCGCCGCGCTGTGGCAGGCCGCCGGAGGCTGGGCCGGGCTGCTGCTGATCTACTTCATCGCTCCGCGCGCGCGCCGCTTCGCCCGTTTCACCATCCCCGACCTGCTGGAGTCGCGCTACAACCAGGCCGCCCGCGTGCTCGGAGTCATCGCCATTCTGCTGGCCTACACGGCTATCGTCAGCTACCAGTTCATCGGCGGCGGAGACATCCTGCACCTCATCTTTCCCGACGCCATCAGCCCTATCACCGGGCGGTACATCATTGCCGCCTTTGTGATTGTCTTTACGGCCATTGCGGGCATGTCGTCGGTGGCTTACATGGACCTGTTCATCGGGCTGATGGCGACCTCGACCCTCTGTCTGGCCCTGCCCGTGCTGGTCCACCGCGCCGGAGGCTGGGCGGCGGTCCACGCCGCTCTGCCGCCCACGCACTTCCAGGTCTTCGGCAATCTTACGTGGATGCAGTGCCTTGAACTGTTTCTGCCCACCTGCCTGCTGCTGCTGGGCAATCAGTCGATGTACCAGAAGTTCTTCTCGGCCAAATCGGAGAAGGCGGCGGCGCAGGCCGTCTCCGGCTGGATCGTGTGCACGGTCGTGCTGGAGACGGTGATCGTCGCCCTTGCCGTGGTCGGCTCGGCCCTGTTCCCGGCAGGAGAGGTCCGCCGCGCCCCGCGCGAGATACTGGCCTACAGCGGCCTGCACGGGTTCGGGCCTGTGCCGCTGCTGCGCCTGCTGGGCGCGCTGATGATCGGAGGCATCTTCGCCAAGGTCATCTCGACGGCGAACAACTGGCTGTTCTCGCCGGCGACTAATCTGGTCAGCGATATTTACGTTCGCTACCTCGCGCCGGAGGCCTCCAACCGCCGCATTCTGCTGGTCAGCCGCCTGATGGTGGTGCTGCTGGGCTTATATGCGCTCTTTCAGTCGCTGGGCACCGAATCGGTGCTGAGGAAGATGCTTTATGCTTACACGATCTATGCGTCGGCGCTGACGCCGGTGATTCTGGCGGCCTTCTTCTGGAAGCGTGCAACCTCTGCCGCAGCCGTTGCCAGCATTCTGGTTGGGACCGTGGTAACGGTCACATGGAGCAGCGCGGCCCCGTATCTCCCCAGGGCGCTTGGGGAGCGTGACGCGATCTTTCCGGCGCTGGTGGCGTCGCTCGTGTGCCTCGTCCTTGTGAGCCTGGTCACCAGGCCGTCACTGCCGCAGCAGTTGGAACCCTTCCAGGACGCATAAGTTAACCGCATTAAGAGAGGAAGCAAAAACTCTAAATAGGATGTCTTGGCATACGTGCTGATTCTTGATGCCAGAAAAGCGCCTTTCGTTTATCCTCTAAGGGCAAAGGACAAGAAACGGCGGCGGAGATTCAGTTGCGTTTTGGTGCTCTCTTTTTCCGTCTGCCGCATCCTACCCCAGTACGCACTGCACAGGAGATCATCCTCATGACGACCGAGCCCTTATCCCTGAACCCTCTTGCACCATTATTCGCGGCCATCTTTCCTGCTGTTCCGCCCGCAGAGAGCGATGCAGCTTCGCTCTGCTACGGACTGGAACTCTCTCCCAAGAAGCCCTCCTACGGCTACGACGACGAGGACGACGACGAGGATGAGGATGAAGACGACGAGTTCGACGACGACGACGAGTTCGACGACGAAGACGAAGAGGGTTACGACGACGAAGACGACGAAGATTACGACGACGAGGATGAGGACGACGAGGATGAGGATGAAGAGGACGATGACGACGATATAGGCTACTACGCCTGATTCGCGAGCTTGATAAACTGTAATAGAAATGCTCAGAAAGCTTTATGCGAAGTGGATGTACGCCTGGGAGACGGCGCTCACCACTCGTGACACGAATCGTATTGTTCGGCCCATGGAGTGGGGCTTCGACTGGCTCAACGGCTTCAACCCGCTTGGAGCGGGCGTGGCTTCGTCTCCGGTCGAAAGCGTCGATCACGAAGACTTCAAGCGCATGGCGGCGGTGAACCGCGATATCGTCGCGCGCAGCGAGGATTTTTTCGGCTACAAGATACCAGACGACTTCCGCATCGAGCGCCGCTACCCGGAGCTGTTCCCCACCAACGTCCGTCCGGAGACGCTCGAACAGGACGCCGAGCTCAAGCGCATGGCCGAGGCCGGAGAGCTTGAAGAGGCCGAGTTTCTGCGCTTCACCTCGCCGGTGCGCACGCGCTATCCGGAAAACGATATCGTCAATGCCCGCTGGTATCCTGCGCCCGTCGAGAGGCAGGCAGGCAAGCCGCTACAGGCCATCATCGTGCTGCCGCAGTGGAACGCCGACGCCTTCAGCCACAACATTCTGTGCGAGATGTTCAACCGCTTCGGCATCTCGGCGCTGCGGCTGTCGCA